>NZ_LSMM01000087.1:0-16151 GCF_001566815.1 Marinobacter sp. Hex_13 | reverse complement strand
CTCAACCAGGATTTTGACCTGAAAATCGGCATGCAGTCCCCGGAACTGGGAACATCCAAGTATCTGCAAGGCACCACCTGGCCCTTGCGCTGTGAAGGCAACCTGGCTGGCAGCCCCGCCAAGTGGTGTGGCCCGGACAAAGACGGTTTCAAGGACATCGGCAAACAGGTTGCTGCCAAGGCTGCCCAGGAGAAAATCAAGGATAAGCTGGGCATCGAGGGTGAAGGCGACACCGCCGAGGAAGTGATCAAGGATGCCGCCAAGAAAAAGGCCAAGGAAGAAGTGGACAAGCAAATCAAGGACAGCCTGAAAAAGCTGTTCAATTAATTTCCGTCCGCACCCGGCCGGAGCGACCCTCGCACGCTCCGGCCTCTTCCGCTGCAAACACACCGACGCGCTTGCCCTGCCCGGTGTTTCCGGGTACAACTCGCGGCATGCCCAGTCCTTCCCCCATCGATCCCGCCACTTTCAGCACCGCTGTGCTGACCTGGTACGACCAGTACGGACGCCAGAGCCTGCCCTGGCAACACCCGCGCACGCCCTATCAGGTGTGGATCTCGGAAATCATGCTGCAACAGACCCAGGTTGCCACCGTAATTCCTTTCTTCCAGCGGTTCATGGAACGCTTCCCGGATGTACACAGCCTGGCCAGTGCCGCCCAGGACGAAGTGCTCCACCTGTGGACGGGCCTTGGCTACTACGCCCGCGCCCGCAACCTGCACAAATGCGCCCAGGTGCTGGTGAGTGAGCATGATGGCGATTTCCCGCATACCGTTGAAGAGGTCTCCGCCCTGCCCGGCATCGGCCGCTCCACCGCCGGCGCCATTCTCGCCCAGAGCCGCGGGGTTCGAGCCGCCATCCTCGACGGCAACGTGAAACGGGTCCTCGCAAGGCTGCACGCGGTAGAGGGATGGCCCGGCAAGAAGCCGGTGGAAAACCGACTCTGGGAGCTGGCCGAGCACTACACGCCCCATGAACGGCTGGCCGATTACACCCAGGCGATGATGGATCTGGGCGCCACCGTCTGCACCCGTGGCACCCCGAACTGTGGTGCCTGCCCACTGCAGCCCCACTGCCATGCCCATGGCAACGGCAATCCCCAGGATTACCCCGGCAAGAAACCCAAAAAAGCGCTGCCGGTACGCACCACCATCATGCTGATTCTCCGTGACCACGAAGGCCGGGTCTGGCTGGAACCCCGCCCGTCACAGGGCATCTGGGGCGGCCTCTGGTGCTTCCCCCAGACGGAGCAGAGCGACGATGTCGAAAACGCCCTGAAACAACGGGCCTTGCGGGCCAGTGGTACACCTCAGCCCCTGACGGAGTTTCGCCATACGTTCAGTCATTTCCACCTGGATATCTCCCCCCGGGAGATCCGGGTGGAGGTGGTCGGCACCGGCGACAACAATGGCCGCTGGGTGAACCCGGCCGCCCCCGGGGAACTGGGGCTCGCCGCCCCGGTAAAAAAACTGCTGGGCCGACTCGACACACCCCGCCAGACCAGCATGTTATAGTCTCGCCACACAAACGCCGTATCACGGAGACGTTATGAGTCGCACGGTTTTCTGCCGAAAATACCAGAGCGAGCAGGAAGGGCTGGCACGCCCACCCTTCCCCGGTCCCAAGGGCCAGGACATCTACGACAACGTATCGAAGCAGGCGTGGCAGGAATGGCTGCATGAGCAGACCATGCTGATCAACGAAAAACACCTGAACGTGATGGACCCGGAAGCGAAACGCTTCCTGGATGAACAACGTGATCGTTTTCTGAACAACGAAAACTATGAAAAAGCGGAGGGTTACGTTCCCCCTGCTCACGATGCGAACAAATAAACGCGCATCCCTTGACGCCCCCGGCTCTAGCCGCTTTAATACGCGCCCTGATTGCCCGGATAGCTCAGTCGGTAGAGCAGGGGATTGAAAATCCCCGTGTCGGTGGTTCGATTCCGCCTCCGGGCACCATATAAAACAATGGCTTAGGCCATAAATGAGAAGCCCGGCTCTTGCCGGGCTTTTTCATGTAGGAGCCATGTAGGAAATCACCAAAGATTCCAGCCCCCCTTCCTTCTCCAGGTCACCTGCGAAACCAGCAGAAACTCAAAGCTCGCCTGAGCCCCCCCACAGGGACTGTCATACCCGGTATGACTCGCAGCGCAAGCCAAGGCACAAGACTTTCAGCAATCGACGCACGTCACAGCCTCCGTAGAAAATGGTGAATGAAAAGCCCGTGAACAGTAACGGCTGTTAGCTACCATCTTCATCAATCACTTTTGCCTTCAAGTTCACTCGCCTCATTCTTGGGTTCGCCACATCCTCCCCGACCTTCTCCTTCTCGTGAATTCGATGGGCCAACTCCATCAGCGTGTCCGGGTCAGCCTTAGTAGGCGAAGCCGTATTCCTGCCCACGTCTCCTGTCCGCTGGGGCTCAGCGAGACGCCTCTCAGCCAGACGGACAGCTTCACGACGCTGCCTTATCTTCTTCTGTACCTCCTGGGTAACGTCCTCTCCTTGGCTGAATACCTTAATGGAGTATTCGCAGGAATCGCTTGTCTCAACCTGCTCCTTTCCTTTTTTCCCATCGTGGCACGGCTCGTCTGTCATTAAACCTACCCTCCGGCTGGCATTACATCAGCATTACTTCCTCAAGGTACGCAAAGCCTTACCCATGAGGCAAACCTACCCACACGACTCTCAACTTGAAGATAAACGGCGCCAGAAGCACTCGGCGGACACACTCAAAGCCGGGACATACCGCAATTTCACCGACCCACGCTGATCAAGGCTATTCAATTAGTAAGGCCCTGCTACCCCTCGGCAATAGTCCCGCCCCGGCCAACGTAGTACGATTCAGGTTCAATTTTGGCGTTCGGGCACCGCTGCCCTACTGATGCCACCAGGGGAACGACTGAGCACATGGACAAGAAGAAACTCAGCGAAAGGGACATCTGTACAAAGTTCATCACCCCAGCCATCCATAAAGCCGGCTGGGACATCCAGAGGCAGGTCCGGGAAGAAGTATCCTTCACTGCCGGGCGTATTCTGGTTCGTGGGCGCTTACATGCCCGAGGCAAACAACGCCGCGCGGATTACGTTCTCAGTTTCCAGAAAAACCAGCCCATCGCCATTATCGAGGCCAAGGACAACAAGCACAGCTGGGCGATGGTATGCAACAGGCCCTGGCCTACAGCGATGCCCTGGACGCCCCCTTCGTCTTCTCCAGCAACGGTGACGGCTTCCTCTTTCACGACCGCACCGGGCTAGGCGAAAAGACCGAGACCGAGCTCACCTTGGACGAATTTCCATCCCCGGAAACTCTCTGGGCCCGCTATTGCCAGTGGAAAGGCCTGGACAACGCTGCTCAGGAAACCGTCGAGCAGCCCTACTACGACGACGGGAGTGGCCGCACCCCGCGTTACTATCAGGCCAACGCCATCAACCGCACTGTGGAAGCCGTAGCGCGCGGGCAGGACCGCATCCTGCTCGTCATGGCCACCGGCACCGGTAAGACCTACACCGCCTTCCAGATCATCTGGCGGCTGTGGAAGGCCCGCCAAAAGAAACGCATCCTGTTTCTGGCGGACCGCAACATCCTGGTGGACCAGACCAAGAGTAACGATTTCAAACCGTTTGGCGACGCCATGACCAAGGTCACCAAGCGCAAGATCGAGAAGTCCTACGAGATCTATCTCTCCCTCTATCAGGCCGTCACCGGCAGCGAGGAAGAGAAAAACATCTACAAGCAGTTCTCGCGGGACTTCTTCGATCTGGTGGTCATCGACGAATGCCACCGAGGCAGCGCCGCCGAGGACTCCGCTTGGCGGGAGATTCTGGATTACTTCTCCTCCGCCACCCATGTGGGCCTCACCGCCACCCCCAAGGAAACCAAAGACGTCTCCAACATCGATTACTTCGGCGAGCCGGTTTACACCTACTCCCTGAAGCAAGGCATCGAGGACGGCTTTCTGGCGCCCTACAAGGTTATCCGGGTAGATCTGGACAAGGATCTACAGGGCTGGCGCCCCGAGAAGGGACAGCTCGACAAAGACGGCAAGCTCATCGACGACCGCATCTACAACGCCAAGGACTTCGACAAAACCCTAGTATTGATGAAACGCGCCGAGACGGTGGCCGCCACCGTCACCCGCTTCATGGAGCAAACCGACCCGTACCAGAAGACCATTATCTTCTGCGAGAACATCGACCACGCCGAACGTATGCGCCAGGCCCTGGTCAACCTGAACCCCAAACGCATCGCCGAGAATCGTAAATACGTCATGCGTATCACCGGCGATGAGAACGAGGGCAAGGCCGAGCTGGACAACTTCATCAACCCGGAAGAGCGCTACCCGGTTATCGCTACTACCAGCAAGCTGATGACCACCGGCGTGGACGCCCAGACCTGTAAGCTCATCGCCCTCGACCAGAGCATCCGCTCCATGACCGAGTTCAAGCAGATCATCGGGCGTGGCACCCGGATCAACGATGACTACAAGAAGCACTGGTTCACCATCATGGATTTCAAGAAGGCCACCGAGCTGTTTGCCGACCCGGCCTTCGATGGCGATCCAGTGAAGGTCTATGTTCCCAAGGAAGGGGAAGACGTGGTGCCACCGGATGAAATTGAAGGGGGCACCGGTGACGAACCGGGCGATTACGACCCCATCGAACCTGAGGGCGGCTGGGACACGGACGATACCGGTGGTGCTGGCGGATGGGACGATGACGACACCGAGCACAAGCCCCGCGAGAAATTCGTCGTAGACGATGTGGAAGTCACTGTGATCGCCGAGCGAATCCAGTACCTGGGCCCGGACGGCAAACTGATCACCGAGAAATTGCGCGACTACAGCAAGAAAAAGCTGACCGAGCAGTTCGCCTCGCTGGATGACTTCCTGCGTCGCTGGAGCGAATCCGAACGCAAACAGGCCGTTATCGACGAACTTGCTGAACTAGGCATCCCCTGGGAAGCCCTGGCCGAAGAAGTGGAGCGCAAGACCGGCAAACACGCAGGCCCCTTCGATCTAGTCTGCCATGTGGCCTACGGCCAGCCGCCCCTTTCCCGCAAGGAACGGGCCGAGAACGTCAAAAAACGCAATTACTTCGCCCGCTACGAAGGCCAGGCCCGGCAAGTACTGGAAACCCTGCTGGACAAATACGCCGATACCGGCATCGAAGAAGTGGAAGACATCAAAGTCCTCCAGCTCGACCCCTTCCGACAGTTCGGCACCCTCCCCGAGCTAGTTAGCGCCTTTGGCGGCAAAGACGGCTACCTGAAAGCCGTTAATGACCTGGAATCAGAGATCTATAGCCAGAATGCTTAATTCACTCGAGTTACAAGACTGCCTTGTCCAAGCAGGGTTTACTCCGGACATTAAAGTAAGAATAGCCAAGTTCACTCATGGCGAAACGACTGTCTATGTGAAAACGCCCTCAGGCAAAGGAAATGAAGATAGCCCTGTAATCAAAGAGCCCCTTGTATTGAGGCCAGAGTGGCTTCCGCTCCTCGACATGGTTGGCGGGATTGAAGGTATTTATCCGAACAGAGAAGCCTTCTTCCACAACTCTAACCTCAGAGACTTCCCTCAGGGCACCTCTTCCAGAGGTAAGATCAACTTTAGGGGGCTGCCAGTAAATGTTGAAAACAAACAAGCCCTCGCCAAACTGTTAACCTTGGTCTGTGATCTGGATGTTTCGGATCTGCCGTATTTCGACGGCAGCCATGAACCGGAAAGCGCCTCTCTCTCTGAAACAGAGAAAGCAAGGCTAGCACTGGCACGCATTGGTCAAGGCAAGTATCGCAAGGCCCTCCTTAGCTATTGGGAAGGCTGCGCTGTCACCGACGCCCAACAATCAGAACTATTGAAAGCCTCACACATGAAGCCCTGGCGCTTTTCCGACAATAAAGAACGTCTTGATCCCTACAACGGTCTACTGCTGTCCGCGAACTTGGATGCTGCCTTTGATAACGGCCTGATTACCTTTTCCTCCCAAGGCGACATTCTAATTTCCAAAGGGTTTAGCGAGGCCAGCGACTTTGGTATCGACGCCAGCATGAAACTCCGAAAACTCGATGCCCAACATCAGGAATACCTCACCTGGCATCGCGACAACGAATTTAAAGGATAAACAGTGAGCATTTCGACCGTTATCAAATCCATTCAGGACATCATGCGCAAAGACGTGGGTGTCGACGGGGACGCCCAGCGTATTGGCCAGTTGGTCTGGATGCTGTTTCTCAAGATTTACGACGCCCGTGAAGAAGAATGGGAGCTGATGGACGACAACTACCAGTCGCCTATCCCTGAGCCACTGCGCTGGCGCAACTGGGCCGCAGACGCCGAAGGTATCACCGGGGATGAACTGAAAGCCTTTCTCGACAACACCCTGTTCCCCGGCCTACAAAAACTGGAAGCCAGGGGCAATGACCAGCGCGCCTTTGTGATCCGGGCCGTGTTCGAGGATGCCTACAACTACATGAAGTCCGGCCAGCTGATCCGGCAGGTCATCAACAAGATCCAGGAAGGCATCAACTTCAACAAGTCCTCCGAGCGCCATGAGCTGGGCGATGTGTACGAGCAGATTCTCAAGGACTTACAGAGCGCCGGTAACGCCGGGGAGTTTTACACCCCGCGAGCCATGACGCGCTTTATGGTGAACCGTGTCGACCCCAAGCTGGACGAGAGCATCATGGACCCGGCCTGCGGCACCGGCGGCTTCCTGACCTGTAGCATCGACCACAAGCGCCAGCACTACGTCAGCACCGTGGAGGACGAGCAAATCCTCCAGCGCACCATCCACGGCATCGAGAAGAAACCGCTGCCCCACCTGCTGGCCACCACCAACATGATCCTCCATGGCATCGAGGTACCTAACCAGATCCGCCACGACAACGCCCTGGCCCGCCCCCTGATTAGCTGGGGCCCCAAAGAGCGCGTAGACGTCATTGTCGCCAACCCGCCCTTTGGCGGCATGGAAGAAGACGGCATCGAGACCAACTTCCCCCAGGCCTTCCGTACCCGGGAAACCGCTGACCTGTTCATGACGCTGTTTATCCAGCTCCTCAAGAGCGGAGGTCGGGCCGCCGTGGTCCTGCCAGATGGCTTCTTGTTCGGCGAGGGCATGAAAACCCGCCTCAAGGAAAAGCTGCTCACTGAGTGTAACCTCCACACCATCGTTCGGTTGCCCAACGGGGTATTCAGCCCCTATACCGGCATCAAGACCAACCTGCTGTTCTTTACCAAGGGAAAGCCAACAGAGACGGTCTGGTACTACGAGCACCCCTATCCAGACGGCTACAAGAGCTACAGCAAGACCAAACCCATGCGTTTCGAGGAGTTTCAGACCGAGATAGATTGGTGGGGAGATGAGGCGGACGGCTTTGCCGGGCGAGAAGAGACCGAGCAGGCCTGGAAAGTCAGCATCGATGAGATCCGCGAGCGCAACTACGACCTCGACATCAAGAACCCTTGGCAGGCAGAGGCGGAGAATCATGATCCCGATGAACTGTTGGCCAAGTATGAGCAACAACAGGCGGAGATTCAGGAGATTCGCGATCAGCTGAAAGGTTTTCTGGCTGAAGCACTGGGTGGCTCCGAGCGAGAGGGGGCGGCATGAGCGCTGAAGAGCTTATTACCGACCATCTGGATTTATGGACTGAGGCAACAACCAAGAAACCCGGCAGTGGCCGAGGAACTAATGGCAAGATTGAGCTGACTGGGATTGACAAGCTACGGAAGCTAATTTTGGAGCTTGCTGTTCGGGGGTTGCTCACGGAACAACGCATCTGCGAATCAGACGCTTCAGAGATAGTCTCCAACCTGCACAAAGAGCAAAAACGGTTAGTGGCTGCTGGCCTAATAAAAAAAAGCAAACCCCTCAAACCACTTAATGAAGTCGAGAAGCCATACCCGCTGCCAAAAGGTTGGCAATGGGTACGTCTTGGCCAAACGATGGAGATGTACAACGGCCGAGCCTTTAAATCATCCGAGTGGTCCACCTCTGGCCTGCCAATAATCCGAATTCAAAACCTTAACGACCCAAAGGCACCTACCAACTATTTTTCCGGGCCACTCAATGACCGTCATTCCATTGACACCGGCACTTTCCTTATTAGCTGGTCAGGAACACCTGGCACATCTTTCGGGGCTTTTATTTGGAATCGAGGTCCTGCCGCACTAAACCAGCACATCAACAAGTGCGTGTTCTTTGGAGACTTCCTAATCCCTAAGTTCATGCAACTCGCCGTTAACGGACAAATGAAAAATTTCATTCAAAGCGCACAGGGCGGTGTTGGACTAAAACATGTTACTAAGGGGGTGCTAGCTAACGCTTTGATCGCCCTCCCCCCAAAAGAGGAACAACACCGCATCATCCAAAAAGTCGATGAGCTTATGGCCCTATGCGACCGATTGGAACAGCAAACCTGCGACCAGCTCGCCGCTCACGACACCCTCGTGGACACCCTGCTAAGCACCCTGACGCAATCCCCAAACGCCACCGAACTGGCCGAAAACTGGACCCGCCTAGCCGCCCATTTCGACACCCTGTTCACCACCGAACAGAGCATCGACAAGCTCAAGAAAACCATTCTTCAGCTAGCTGTTATGGGGGCTTTGGCAGGATCACCCACCAAAACCGCCATCTCAGGAAAACCTGAAAAGCCATCTGTAAAAAGATGCGGGATGTCCAGCGACAAAAAACAATCTACCCCCTTAATAGAAGCATCGAAGATAGACAAGCCTTTTTCAATTCCTGCTGCTTGGAGGTGGGAGAAAATAGAGGACTTGGTTGACCCTGATAAAGGCATTTCCTATGGGATTATTAAGTTAGGCAAAGAACCGAAGTCGGGAGGTGTGCCAACACTAAGGTGTAGCGATGTCAAACCCCGAAAGATTGATACATCAGGAATCAGGACTGTTTCAGAAAAAATTGAAGAGCCGTACCGAAGAACCCGCTTGGAAGGAGGCGAGGTTATATTGAACATTCGGGGAACACTTGGAGGAGTAGCTTTGGTTCCAAGCAACTTGAAGGGGTTTAATGTGGCCAGAGAGGTCGCTGTAATCCCCCTTGGTCCGACGATTTATGGCCCCTTCTTGGTGAACCTTATCGCGTCTCCATTCTTTTGGGAGATGATTGAGTCAAACCTAAAAGGAATCGCTTATAAAGGGCTGAATTTAAAGACTCTTAGATCTTTGCGCGTCCCTGTTCCGCCATTAAACGTACAAAAAGAAGTAGTGAAGAAGACTGAAGAGCTTATTTCCATTTGCGACCAGCTTGAAGCTTGTATTCTGAAAGCTAGTGACACCCGAGGACTCTTGGCTAATACAGTTGTGGAATCTGCACTGGTTTGATGAAAATTGAATAGAGATCAATTGGAGCAACCATGACAATCCAACAAGGAATTTGGCGCATCAATCCGGCTATGGATGGCGAGATCTCCACACCCCAACGCCTCAGCACCGCCCGCTTGGACGACGAAAACCAGCTGGAGGAGCTGATCGTCCAGGATGTCTCCATCCTCAATGCCGATTGGTTGCTCATTGGCAGGCAAGTACGCACTGCTTTCGATAAGCGCATCGACCTGCTGGCGCTGGATGCCAATGGCAGCGTGGTCATCATCGAGCTCAAGCGCGACAAGACGCCCCGTGACGTAGTGGCCCAGGCCATCGACTACGCCTCCTGGGTAGAAACCCTGGAAGATTCGGATCTGGTGGATTGCTATGTGGATTTCGCCACCAGCCATCAGCTACCGAACACAAGCCTGGATGCTGCCTTCCACACCTGCTTCGGCCTGCGGCTGTCCGATGTGGCGCTAAACGAATCTCACCAGATGGTTATCGTCGCCTCCGAGCTGGACGCCAGCACGGAGCGAATCATCAACTACCTGAACGACCGCCATGGCGTAGGCATCAATGCGGTCTTCTTCTCGGCCTTCAGCGACGGCGACCAGCGCTACCTTTCTCGCGCCTGGATGATCGACCCCCAGGAAACCCAGCATCTGGTTACCACCCGTGGCGTCCGCCAGTCCTGGAACGGTGAATTCTACGTCTCCTTCGGCGCAGACTACCGCCGAGACTGGGACGATGCCCGACGCTACGGCTTCATCAGTGCCGGCGGCGGCACCTGGTACTCAAATACCCTCAACATGCTCTCAGAAGACGACCGGGTGTGGGTCAACATCCCCCGCACAGGCTATGTGGGCGTCGGCATTGTCACCGGTGAGCGCATGCCCCTGGCCGAATTCACCATCGACGGCACACCACTCACCGAGATGGACAGCCCGGTCGACTACAAGGCCCTCGCCGCCGAACCTGACGACACCACCGAATACGTGGTCCCGATCCGCTGGGTACATGCTGTCCCCGCCAGCCAAGCATTTTCTGAAACAGGATTGTTCGGTAACCAACATTCGGTCTGTAAACCTGAGACGGGCAAGTGGTCTCATACCGTTGAACGCCTGAAGCAGGTATGGGATATAGTGGGTTCAGCGTGAACCGCGTTTCAGCTCTTGGGGAATGAATGGCAGATCCAGTACACATAAAAGAGGTAATCCGGCCGGCCGATCAAGGGGTTAGCCGCCCCTACCTCTGCCGCAGTTTCAGTGATGACCTTTACTATGTGAAAGGCAGAAACACTGACCCTGACAGCATGTACAAGGAATGGGGGTGCGCTCACCTCGCAAGAAGCCTCAATCTGCCTCTCCCGGATTTCTCACTGGTAGAGCTGGATCCCGCTCTGGTTGAGGCGCTCCCTCCAGAATTGGCAGACATTGGGGCCGGTCTCGCTTTCGGATCCAAGGCAATCCGGAGGGCTGCCTGGTTCGAGCAAGCCTCCGTCAGCAACATACCTAAGACCCTGCAACGTCGGATTGTGGCATTTGACTGGTGGATTCAAAATTTAGACAGGAGCATCCATAACTCCAACCTGTTACTGGACGAAGAATCCCTTGTTGTTATCGATCACAACAATGCCTTCGACACCCAATTTGACCCACAGCAGTTCATTCAACAGCACATCTTCGCCGATGAAGGCAGAAATCTGTTCTCCGACTACATTGAGAGAGACGCGCTACAGAACGAATTCAGACAGCTCGTCCCGGTTTTTAGCAAGGCTATCGCTGAGGCGCCAGCAGAGTGGAAATGGTACGATAGCGAGGCTACAGTACCGAGCAATTTCGATTCTTCGCACTGCAAAAAAGTTATAAAAAGGTGCCTTGATAGTAGTTTTTGGGATATATAATGGAACGTCTAGCCTGCAAATACAGCGTTATTCAGTTTCTCCCCTACCCGGAAACCGGCGAGTTCGCGAACGTCGGCGTTCTGCTGGTATGCGAGAAGACTGGGCTTTTGGACTTCCGCCTGGAAACCAAGCGGACTAGCCGTTACACCTCCTTCTTCCAGAATCTCGATGTTGGCTTGTATCGTTTTGCGACCAAGAACCTGGGCGAGGAAATGAAGCGCGTCCGCAATCTGGTTGCTCACGGCGAGCAGCACAACCTGCTAGCAGCTTTCGACGGCTTGACCCACCCGAGAGAGACTATTTTGCGGTTTGGCACGCCAAGGGTGGTCCTGACTGAAAACCCAGCGGCTGAACTTGATGCGCTTTTTGAGCATTATGTTCGCCATGGGTTTGCCAAGGATGCGAATTACGAGGCCGAGCTGGAGAGAAAGGTCAAACAGTGCCTCCAAGGTCTGAAACTCGCTGCCCCCTTCAGAAACAAGAAGGTAGGCAATGACCTGTACGCTGTTCAATTCCCTCTGGTTCAAACGCTTGGCAACAAGGCCACCAAAGCCATTAAGCCGTTTTTCCTGGGCCAGCAAACCCCGAACGCCATCTACGACCATGCGGATCGCTGGATTGCCAAGCTGAAACGCCTGGAAGACATGGACCTCATGCCAGAACGCGTTCTTTTCGCGGTCAAAGGCCCACAGCAGACTCAAGTTAGCGATGCGGATGACTACAGGAAGCGCGACTTTGCCTTCCATGAAGTCCGTAACGAACTCTCCAGCTTCGCCGAGATTGCTCTGGATAAGGATGGCAACGGTATTCAGGCAATTAGAGACTTCGCCGTCCAGTAGCCTTGATCAGCCACATCCAGTACTTCAGGCCTTAGCAGTGGGGCCACCCGAGTCATGGGCGCCCCACTTTTGCCAGCCCCCAGCCAAGGATCGCTCTCTAGTCGGCACAGACGCGAACAGCGCTTCTACCGTAGTTGTTTGCTGTGTTGGCCTTGTGCCCTTTGCCTCGCTCTTTCGCTAGATAGGAGCCCCGGTAAAACGCATCTCGATAAACCTCTTCATCACCTCTTTCCAGAAAGTAATAACAATTCTTCGGTGTGTAGGGCCGCGGCCAGTCCCAGCCTTCTGCTATATCCTCCACCCGGCGTATTAGCCTGGACGGATGGCGCACTTTATGGCCGTCCAGCATGAGCACCAAGTGATAGTGTTGCTGCTTCGCCTTTTCCAGCTCCCGGACCCACAAATAGCCAATCCTGACCGTTTTATAGTGCCGGGAAACATGCTTCTTCAGCTTCCTGCAGAAATCCGACATAGGCGCATTGTCACCACAATACTCTCGCTGCCGAATGTCCAGGCGGACAAACAATACTCTGGAATAGTGGCTCAGCATGGCGTCCATTTCCCGCTTCAGCGCCACCAGCACCTCCTGGTAGCAACCGCGCGCACTATCAGCATTAATGGTTAACTTCATTCCGCCAAGACTAACCTCATTGGCCCGAATCACTTTCCGCACCCATATAGCCACGCGCCAATGGCTTTTTGATGAAGATTAGAGAGTGAACCCCTTATATAGATACTATGAATAACCTGCGACTTTTCACCGAGTATCAATCCCCGAATGTCGCACAGCACAAGGCTTACAGCTGCGGAGCATGTCCAGAAAAAGGGGTAAAGTATTGACATGGAGGGGCACCCAGAATTGGGAGCCCTCTCAAGATGATTACGATGATTCAGGCGGGTCATATCAACACCCCCCAGCGCTTCAAAAACCGGGCAGCTCGCTCCTTGGAGGCATCGGCTAATTGATACGCCTTTACCGGTGTTGTGCCTCCGAAACTGTTATCTACCTCCTCCCATTCGCGGTCAAAATCAAGGCCGTAATCGTTATAAAGGGTGCTTATTGTCGAGTTAAAGCAAGAATCTCCTAGATCCGCGGCTTCAAATCTATTGAGCCTGGCCCCCGCTAGCATCAAGGCTAGCATTCGGGCTATTTTCGTTGGCTTTTTCGGGGTGTTACCCTTGCGCTGTGTAGGGCGCTTTCTTGCTTTGGCAGGGGGCGCTTTTTTCATTCCGCACCTCCCTGCTCCAGCAACTGATCCGCCGCATCAAAAGGCCAAATAAGACGACCATTTCGTAGTTTCTGCGGGGTAATGCCAAAATAGCTGCCGCACTGACAGAGGCGGACACGAATAGACTCAGGCTTAATGCCAATTTGAGCCCCGAACTGACTGGTAGTGAGACCACCAGAAACCACTTCTTCCATTAGGACTAACTCCTCTCAATTAAGTTAGTCCGCAGGATGAAGACGCCAATACCGACCTAAGCGGCTTACTTCGGTTTTTTCCTCAGGTACTTATCAAAAAAAGTCTTCTTGGTGATCGAGGCAAACGCCTCACCATCAATGCTGGCTAATAGATCTCCACCATCCTTGAAACATTCAACCTCCTGATTCTTACCGCAAGCATTGGTACATTCGATAACCAAGTAAGGCTCATACTCTGGAATGTGCGCCCATAGTCGATCCTTCTTCGCACCCGGCAGAGCTTCCTTCAAATAATCCGCAATCACCGCCCATGCCCTTCTGGGCTTTTTCTTCCCTCCAGTCCTCGAATGCTTTTTTTGCCGCCGGTCTATCGCCTCAACCACCGTCTGCTCCGTGCCTGGCAATGTAATTCTTATTGAGTGATACAAAAACCCAAGAATCTCTTCAGCCACCGCAGACCCCGAAGCCTCTCCGGAACCACTCAATACTCGAGACACATTTAATAGCTCCTCATGAACAGCAATAGAGGACGGAGGAAGGCCTGGCTCTGTCAGCGTCGTCTTGTAATTTTGAACCGCGTCGAGGAATACTTGGACGTGCCCTCCAGAATGATCGTATCGGTAGGCAAAATCCTTAAAAAACCGATCATAGTCACCCGCTAACTGTCTAACCGCTTTGCTCTCTTTGACTAAGGATTCCACGTCCAGCTTCTTTGCATAGGAGGCAAGAAAACCCAGTCGCACGTTGGAATTTTCACTAGACATAAAGCCCCTCTAGCTGGCTATCGCCAGCCTCCCTTTCAATTTCTCGGCAGGATCAGGCTGCTCCAGCCCGGCTTCCTTCAGAATCCAGCCCTCGATCTTGGTATGCCATTGGCGCAACAGGTCCAGCGGGCGCTGGCGATAGTGCTTTTCCGCAATAGCTGAAGGCTTGTGGCCCTGGATCTGGGCGACCACTCCGACAGGGCACTCAACCCACTCAGACAAGGTGCCAAACGAGCGACGCAGCCCATGGAAGGAGGTGGGGGGCAATCCTGCCTTGCTCAGCGCCCGCTGGTGGGCGCGATACACGTCTGCCAGCCTGCCGGATTCGGATGTGGCGCTGCTGAACACCCAATCATTGCGCCGAGGGAGCACATAGAGCTTGTGGGCAAGGTACGGGGGCAATGGAACCACTCTCGCCTCTTCCACCTTGTCTCCCAGCGTTAGCGACCGCCAACGAAAGTCCACATCGGCCCATCTCAGCTGTGCCATTTCTTCCCGACGGGCCCCCGTCAGTAGTAACGCTTCAAGATAAGCCGTAACAACAGGGCTCTCATGTTGGCTCACCGCCTTGAACCAGTCCGCCAGCATCTCTTTCTGGAGACAGTCTGTCTTGGCCTTGGCCGGGGCCACTGACCTCCGGACCTTCTTGGTGAGTAGATCGGACGGGGAAGCCAGCCCCTGATAGCGCGGCTGATCTTCACACCAGTTGAGGAAGGCCCTCAGAAGACGAAAGGCCCTTGAGGCGGAGGTGGGGCGGCTTTCACTCTCTCGCTGAATCCAGCGTTCCAGCAAATCCGGGCTCAGATCCACCAAGCGCTCCTTCGTGAGCTCATACAAAGGACCCGCTTTGGTCTTCTTTTTGGAGCGCTTGCGAGGCAGACCGGGCTCCTGAACCACCTTCTGATGATCTTTCAGCTGGTGCTCACCCCAATGGCGCTTGTTAGCCTCTATGTACTCTGGCCATAACTCACCAAGGGTAATCTCCTGTCGCTTCTGCTCGTGGCGCTCACGCTCTTTCTGTCGAGCCTGCTCGGCTTTCTGGTCCCTGGGATCAACGCCAGAATCCACCAAAACCTGCAATTTCCTTGCTTCAGCTCTCGCAGCAGCTATGTCCCAGGCCTGCGTTGAGCCAATGGTAATGCGCCCGTTACGACCATGTAGGCGAAACTCAAAGACATAGGACTTGGCTCCCGCCGCCGTTAGGCGCAACCCAAGACTTTTGGGATCATCGTCCCAGAGGAATTGCTGCTGGCGGCCCTGGGGACATTTAGCCTTGCGAATACGATCAGGCGTGAAGTGGATGCGATTTGGTGTACGCTTTGCCTGTGCCAAGGGGGAATCCTCCGTATTGCCCTTTGGTGAGCCCCACTGGTGTTGCCGCACCTTTGGGGCTTTTTATTGGCTCAATTCCTGCTTTTTCAGAAATCGCTCTATTTCTGCTGAAATAGCCCCTCCTTTCTGTGTAGGAGCCATGTAGGAACCGTGTAGGAATTCTGGGATAATTAATTGGCACTATCAAGCATTAACTTAAGCCACTGTATTGCATACATATTACTGATTTATAAAGAAAAATTAGCACAAATAAATGCAAGCAGATTAGTCAGTTAAAAGGATTGAAAATCCCCGTGTCGGTGGTTCGATTCCGCCTCCGGGCACCATACAAAAGGCCTCGCTCAATAGAGCGGGGCCTTTTTTATGGTGTCTGGCCACGCCTCCCCCGCCGGTTACCACCACCGTTGGCGCTTTGCTCGCAAAGCGAAAGCCGCAGAAGGCACGAAGCCAGCCCCCCATTAACTTGCCAGCATGCACTCAAGGGACTACCCCCCTCCGCGCGTCCCCCTTATCCTGTCAATGCACACACCGCAGGATAGTCCATGCTAATACGTC
>NZ_LSMM01000086.1:0-16380 GCF_001566815.1 Marinobacter sp. Hex_13 | reverse complement strand
CCACCCGGCACGCCCTTCGAGGTCTGGCGCGAAGGGCTGGAAACCGCTTGCCAACGCATTACGGAATACCAGCCCGAAGCACTGGTGATCGCTCTGGGAGTAGACACCTTCGAGGACGATCCGATTTCCTTCTTCAAGCTGACGTCTGCGGACTACCTGCTGATGGGGGAGCGGCTGGCGACACTGAATCTACCTACCCTGTTCACCATGGAAGGCGGCTACGACGTGGACGCCATCGGCGTAAATGTGGTGAACGTACTGAAGGGTTTTGAACGCGGCCGGCTATGAGTCCGGCTCGTTCAGTTTGGCGAAGGCCTCCGGATAACGGCGCTTCATTCTCGCCAGGCGGAAGATGGTGATGAAATTGGTCACCACCACCATACCCTCTGCCAGCGTGCCGCCGACAGAGCCAATCAGCAGGTTGTTCAACATCCAGCAGATCGCAGCAGCGGCCAGCGTCAGCCGCATGGGAATGCCGCGCAGCATAAACATGCCGACGGTGCCGAACATGGCCGCGCCAATGGCAAAGAAATCGACGGGCGTCCGCCAGGTCAGAGCCGCTGCCAGCAGGTTTACCGCGAGCACCGCCAGCATGACTTTCCAGTTGCCCAGGTATCGCCTGGCCAGCACGATACGGCCGATCACCAGCAAACTCAGCACCGCCGCCGTCCAACTGCCGAACAGGGCAAACTGAAGGGCAAAGGCCACATTCGCGGAGATCAGCAGCACCATCAAACGGTCATCCCGCTTGCTGGCAAAGCCGACAATGCAGAAGCCCAGTGCAATCAGGCTGACCGCCTGGCCCGCCATCTCTGTCAGGCTCATACCCTCAAACATCGCGGGCAGCCCGACCTGGCATTTGATGGCTGCGGTTAACCCGGATCACCGCCTGCGGTAATCCGGGTCCGTCCAGCACTGCGGCAGGGATTCCCCGGAGGGGAAATTCAGGCCGGCCTTGTCGAAAAACTCCGGGTCCTGGGCTTCTTCGCCAAAATGCAGACTGCCCTTAACGGTCGATTCGTTGGGGTCGATCAGCATTTTGGTGTCCAACACCTCGATCATGTGTCCGGTCGATTTTTCGGCGAGAAACATAAAGCCCTCCCGGGTTTCCCCTGATGATGTGTAAAGCTATCTAGCTCGCTAACTCAATCTTCCTGAAGTCGAGTGTATTCTCTTTGGGCGAACCTTCAATGCCCATCACCTCAGCACGACGTTTCGTGACAATGTATACGAAGCAGCCGAAGTACAGCGCAATCACCAGCGCGCCCACCCACTGAATGCGCAGGAAGTCCAACTGGAACAGCAGCGTCAAACCACACATCGCAATCAGGTTACCGAAGTAATATTTCCACTGGCCCAGCCGGCTTGCGGTCAGGTTGAGATTGTCGGTGTAGAGCCGGATCAGCGAGTCCAGAGAGTTGATCACCATCAGGATACCCACCGTGATCATGGCTATGTTGATGTAGCTGGCGATGTTCAGGCCCTCAGCGTGGTAATGGTAGAGCACCGAGAACCAGGTACCGATGGCAATCGACGGAAACACCAGCATGGCGATCATCAACTGCCAGGTGCGCAGGCCACTGACAAAGCGCGCAGTGAACTGGCCGATCATGATGCTCCAGGAGAACCACCAGAACAGATAAAACTCGTGGTAGTCGTTCAACGGCAACATGAAGTGATGCAGGTTGCTGAAGTACTCACCAATCAACCCTGCCGTGCCAAAGAAGTCGCCGACACTGCCGTTGCCCGTCAGGAAGGCACGGCCCCACATTACCGCAATCAGCGCGATAAACAGCCAACTGGAACCCAGGCTGAGTATGCGCACATACTTGATTTTACTGCTGGAATAAACCGCCGCCGCAATCGCCGCGAAGACGATCAGGTAGAACGTAGGCACGACGGTTTCGCCGTCACCAATTTCCGGCAGATACCAGGGCAGGTTGACCAGCAACAGGAACGCAGTAAAGGCACAGGTGCCGATGATCACCACATTGTTGACCACTCGCACCAGCGGTATGTCGAAGAACTTCACCCGCGGCTCGATCACACAGAAGTAGAAGCAGGTAAGGAAGTAGAACCCCCAGATCAGAAAGGCCCAGAACCCGAACTCAATCGCCAGTGGGTTAGCAAAGCCGTATTCGGGGCTTTCCGTCAGGTTGCCGTAACCGGCAAATTCCGTCAGCGGAAACATGATCAGGCCGACGTCCAGGCCCGAGGTAAACAGAATGGCGATAAACGTGAAGGTGCGTACCGGCGTTACGCCGATGACTTTCAGGTCCCACCATTTGAACAGGATCAGCGCGATAGCCGCGAAAGTGAAAATCAGGCCTGTGGATAACCAGAGTGTCATACATGCCTCCAGTTTCTGGCATTACTTATTATATGGGACAACATGGGTGTTCCTCCTCTACTTTGAAGCACGTGTTCATTCGAATCGGACACAAACCCCCGCGTTGACGGGTCAACACTTAACTATCGCGCGCTCGGAACGGCACGGTTATCGCGCCGCAGCGACGATAGGTAAGTCCTGATGGTTTGCATAACTACCGGCGGCCATTGTGCCGCCGGGAAAGGTACTAGGCGGTCCCGCGTCTGGCCCCTCCGGGGCGTTGACGATCACGCCATTGCCCGTCCATCGCCACTGCGGCATCGGACGGATTCAGTGGCTCGACGCCACGAATAAGGTCAGCGGCACGCTCCGCCACCATGATGGTGGGGGCATTGAGATTGCCGTTGGGGATGGTGGGGAAGATGGACGAGTCCACTACCCGCAGGCCGGTGAGGCCATGAACCCGTGTGTCGGGACCTACCACTGCCTGGTCATCCATACCCATCTTGCAGGTGCAGGATGGATGATAGGCGCTTTCCACCGCCTGGCGGACAAAGGCGTCTATGTCTTCGTCACTCTGCACATCAACGCCGGGCTGGATTTCGGAGCCTCGATAGGCGTCCATCGCCGGCTGGCTGACAATCTCACGAGTCAGGCGCACGCAATCACGGAAGCCTTCGCGGTCATCCTCGTGCTGCAGGTAGTTGAACTGGATGCGCGGCGGCTGACGGGGATCGTCTGACTGCACATATACCGAGCCGCGGCTTTTCGGCTTGTTGTGGCCAACGTGCAACTGAAAGCCGTCGCCATCGAAGGCTTCTTTGCCGTCATAGCGCATGGCCGCTGGCAAAAAGTGATATTGCAGGTCCGGCCACTCGACGCCCGCCTTGGAGCGGATAAAGCCGCAGGACTCGAAGTGATTGGTGGCGCCCAGGCCGTCTTTCTTAAGCAACCAGCGAACACCGATCTTGAGCTTGTTCCACCAGTCGAGCTTGCCATTGAGAGAGACCGGCTGCTTGCAGCGGAACTGGAAGTAAAACTCCAAATGATCCTGCAGGTTACCGCCGACACCGGGCAGTTCGTGATTGACGGGGATTTCGGCCTGCTCCAGTACGCCGCGATTGCCAATGCCGGAAAGCTGCAACAGATGAGGCGAACCGATAGACCCGGCGGACAGGATCACTTCCTCTGACGCCGTAACGTCCACCAGCTTGCCGTCTTTCTCGTAGCGCACACCGGTGGCCTGTTTGCCTTCCAGCAACACCTTGTGCACCAGCGCGTGGGTGACCACGGTCAGATTGTCCCGCGCCATGGCGGGGCGCAGGTAAGCATTAGCAGTAGACCAGCGGCGACCATTCTTGACGGTCATGTGCATGGCGCCGAAACCTTCCTGGCGCTCGCCGTTGTAGTCGTCGGTGGCGAAATAACCGGCATCCACGCCCGCATCCACAAAGGCCTTGTAGAGCGGGTTCTGCATGTTGTTGCCGTTATTCACGCCCAGCGGGCCCTGGTCACCACGGTAGTCATCAGCGCCAAAGGCCCAGGTTTCCGCCTTCTTGAAATAGGGCAGGCAGTGGCGATAGTCCCAGCCCTCGGCGCCCTGCTCCTGCCACTCGTCGAAATCACGGGCATGGCCACGTACGTATACCATGCCGTTGATGGAGGAAGAGCCGCCCAGCACCTTGCCCCGGGGGCAGTGCATGCGGCGGTTATCCAGGTAGGGTTCCGGCTCGGTCTCAAACTGCCAGGCGTATTTTTTGGTGTTCATGGGGATGGACAGCGCCGTGGGCATCTGGATAAAGATGCTCTTGTCGCTGCCGCCGGTTTCCAGCAGCAGCACCCGGTGGCGGCCATCCTCGGTAAGCCGGTTGGCCAGCACACAGCCTGCAGACCCCGCGCCGACAATGATGTAATCGTAGTTCACTTCTTTCATACGCAACTCCTGACAACCCGCTTAAAAAGGGCTGTCTATGTCTTCCATGCCCACGTACACCGCCTTCAGTTGGGTGTAGTGGTCGAGTGTGACTCGGCCGTTCTCGCGGCCAACACCGGAGAGCTTGTAGCCACCCACCGGCATTTCCGCAGGCGATGCTCCGTAGCTGTTGATCCAGCAGATGCCAGCCTGGATGCGATGAATGACACGGTGGGCCCGACGAATGTCGCTGGTGAATACCCCGGCTGCCAGGCCCGTATCCGTGCTATTTGCACGGTCGATCACTTCCTCCTCGTCGGAGAAGGTCAGTACCGACATCACCGGCCCGAAAATTTCCTCGCGGCAGATGGTCATGTCATCGGTACAGTCGGTGAAGATCGTGGGCTCCACAAAGTAACCCCCGGGCGCGGAGGCCGGCTTCGCGGCCTTACCGCCGTGGCTGAGGGTGGCGCCCTCGGCAATGCCTTTCTCGATGTAATCCAGCACCAGTTGCTGGTGCTTCTGCGAGATCAATGCGCCAAAGTTGGTGTCCGGATCGGTGGGATCGCCCATACGTATATTGTTCAGTGTCCGCTCCAGCAGGCGGTCCATGAACTCCGAATAGATGTCTTCATGCACAAACACGCGCGTCCCGTTGGTGCAGACCTCGCCCTGGGTATAGAAGTTACCCAGCATGGCTGCGGACACTGCGTTATCGATGTCTGCATCGTCGAAAACGATCAGCGGTGATTTACCACCAAGTTCCATGGTGACGTCTTTCAGGGTGGAGGCAGCCGCGGTCATTACCTTCCGGCCAGTGCCGACTTCCCCGGTGAACGACACCTTGGCGATATCGGGGCTGTGGGTCAGCCAGGCACCGACATCACCCGCGCCCTGGACCACGTTGAACACGCCGGCCGGTACGCCGGCTTCGACAAAGATCTCCGCCAGCTTGAGGGCGCCCATTGGCGTTTCCTCCGAGGGCTTGAAGATCATGCTGTTGCCGGTAGCCAGGGCCGGGGCGGACTTCCAGCAGGCAATCTGCAGCGGGTAGTTCCACGCACCGATACCAGCGCACACGCCCAGCGGCTCACGACGGGTGTAATAGAAATCCCCGCCAAGGTCCTGCTGGTTGCCCTCTACCGAGGGCGCCAGCCCCGCAAAATACTCCAGGGTGTCTGCACCGGTTACCACGTCTACGACCTGGGCTTCCTGCCAGGGTTTGCCGGTGTCCTGAACTTCCAGGGCAGCCAGTTCGTCATTACGCTCCCGCAGCAACGCCACGGCACGCTGGAGAATACGGCCACGCTGGGCACCGGTCATCGCAGACCAGACCTTGAAGCCGTCCTGGGCGCTGTCTATCGCGGCCTTTTGGACAGCTTCATCGGCGATTTCCATTTCATAGATCACTTCGCCCGTGGCCGGATTCACAACCGGGAAGGTTTCACCGGAGGCATTGGCCATGGGCTGGCCGTTGATAAAGTTCTGATAACGGGGCAATTCAGTCATGGGATTCAAACCTGATCGTGTGAATTCGGGGTTAATTAAGGGCGGATTCGAGTGCGTTCAACGCAAATCGTTTACACAGCGTTTCCGCCGCCGAGAAGCCTTCCTGGGGATCGGTGCTCAGGGCACTTCGCAGCCAGAAGCCGTCGATCATCGACGCCAGCTGGCGGGCGGCTTCGGTGGCGGCCTGTTTTGGCAAACGCTGGGCGAAGGAGTAACGGAGATTGCTGTACAGCCTGGCGTTGTTGATCTGCTGCAGGCGCTGCAAACCCGGCTCGTGCATGGAGCGGGCCCAGAAGCTGAGCCAGGTCTTTGCCGCCAGATCGGTACGCTGGAACTCGGAAAAGTTGGCTTCCACGATGCACTGAAGGCGTTGTTCCGGCGACCCGTCGGTGCGAGCCATCCGCTCCCGCAGCTCCTTCCCCAACTGGTCCAGCAAATAACGCAACGCGGCTTCGATCAGCCCCTGCTTACCGCCGAAATAGTGGCTGATGATGCCGGACGACATGCCGGCACGACGGCTGATGGAGATGATGGTGGTGTTCTGCAGCCCCAGCTCGGCAATAGACGCCATGGTGGCATCAATCAGTTGCTGCTTTCGGGTGTCTTTCACGCCAACAATCGGCATCGCGCTTCCTGTCCGTTTTATTAATTGAACGTTCAATTAAAATAAAGTGTACAGAAAGTAATCGAACCATTCAACCTGGCCTATGTGCACGGAATAGACGTCCACAAAAAAAACCCGCTATCCAGAAGCTGGACAACGGGCGGAATTTGTAGCCAGTCTGTTTCGAGAAGCTCTCGACTTCGGACTGACTGCTACTCGACCAGCACCTGCCAGCCAACATTCGGCGTCGCGCTACCCGTTAATGCAACCGTTGTAATAGTCCCGTTTCGACCTGCAGCACTACCAACAATGTCTTCAAAGGTCAGAACCTTTTCGAAAGTAGCTAGCTCATCGACCTCTACAGGAGCTCCAGCAGGGCAAAATCCACCGCTCCCGTCGATCTCTCTGACTGTCCCGTTTAACACAATGGCATCCCCCGCCTGCATCACAAACGTCTGGTCTGCATAACTGCCGCTAAAGTAGAGAGTCGCAAGGTTCCCGACTTCAATGTAATTGCAGGCCGGTGCTTCCACTAACACGAAAGAAGAGTTATCGGTGAATTCTCTTGTGTTTACGACAACTCTACCTGGATAACGATCGCCGCCTCCCTGGGCATAAAATGTCCAATCCCATTCGTTGTCACTGCCAGCAGCATTCAACGATAAGAAAGTGTAGCGAAGAGTGACCACTGCATCGGGAACAAACGGATTGCTGCTCGCTGCCCTTTCCTGACCGTCATTACGATTGTCATCATCCGTATCGGGATCTGTCGGATCCGTTGGCTCAGGATTCAATCCGCCGCGATTCACCTCGTCACCATCGTTCACGCCATCAAGATCGGTATCAGCCAGCAATGGGTTGGTGTAAAACGTACTTGCGGTCGAGCGGCCAGGGATAAGCAGGAGAAAACCCTCTTGCGTTTCTGCTTTATCCGACAAGCCATCCGAATCGCTGTCGGAAAGTAACGGATTGGTTCCCAGGCCCCCGGTCGAGCTCGGGAAATCCAGAACCGGATAGAGCTGCCCAAGCTCGGCATACTTTCTCAGGTCATTCACTTCCTCGTAGTCAGACAGTCCGTCACCATCAGTATCCTGATTATTGGGGTCGGTCCGCAGGTCCCGCTCAATCACATCCGGCAAGCCGTCGAAATCGGTATCGGGCAGCGACGGGCTCGAATTAACCTGACGGCCTATGGCTCCGTTCACGCTCACCACCCATCCCAGCGTGTCTTCTTCCCGATCTGAAAGACCATCGAGATCGGAATCGATGAAGTCAGAACCGTCAAACTCGGTCGGGTTCGACCCCAGCGCCAGCTCCAGGCCGTCTACAAAAGTATCCGCATCAGTATCCCGTCGCAACGGGTCACTGACCAGGCCCTCAATAGCAGGGCGAACTCTGTCATCACCTTTGGTGACACTATCAATCAACTGATTGTTTCCAGGAAGAATAACAACACTTTCCGGATAGACAGGGTTGCCTGAAAACACGCGCTGAATATCGTCACCATTCTTTAACGAATCGGCAATTCCGTTGCCACCATCCACGATCGCCAGTCCAGCATCAAACCCCTCAAGCTCGATGAAGTCCGAAATGGCATCCCGGTCGGTATCCCGCTGAGTCGGGTCCGTCGCCGGCGGGATGCTGTTGATCGATTCGTAAAGATCGTCGCCCGCCAGGCTGGTTGTCAGAATGTTATCCGTACCAGGACCAACCACCGCCGTACCATACGCCACGATGGCCCCCACCGGCACCAACTGCTCATCGGTATCGCTCGCCTGGCTCTCTGCTACACCATTTCTGCCGGCAATAATGCCAATGGCCTGATCTATGACCACAGGGTCTCGTTGTAAAAATGCACACAAAGCGTCCGTTCGGGAGTCATTCGCCTCGCAGTAACGACGCAAGTCCTGCTCAACTGGGTCGAGCAACCCGTCGCCATCGGTATCCCGAAAGCGCGGTGATGAGAAGGTTTGCCTCAGGTTGCCGCCGTCCACTGCAACCTTCCAGCCCACATTGATTTCTGCGAAATCTCCCAGGCCATCCCGGTCGGTATCCCTGGAATCCGGGATGCCGTCGCAGAAAGGCTCCGGCAGCGGGCACCCTCCGGCCACATCCGGATCAAAACCTTCCCCAAAGGAACCGTTGACGTAGTTGTCCGTTCCGCTGTCCGTGGATCCTGACAGGAACTCGTTGCGGGCAAACAGACCATCCCCGTCCAAGTCTTGCAGAAACGCCAGAAACAGGTCGTTGCCCGCTTCCACCAGAATTTCATTGAAATCCGCTGCAGGCGGTAGGCTTTCAGCCGTCAGTACGACCCAGCCCCGGTTCAAGTCACCATTGCGCATGGTGTTAATGCGCACCAGTTGTTCCGGTCCGCTACAGGCATTGACCGGTTCCACAACCGGAACCAGGCACCGAACGTCTGAGTCGCCTGCCTCGCACCCGCAGTCTGCAGCGACCCGACACACGTCACCCGCTTTGTTGGAGCTAACCGCACAAGTGCGACTGGTCTCATAGCCACTCACAAACTCAACTTGATCGTCGCCGAAGCGCCCCGTGTCCAATCTGCCGTTGGCTCCTGGACCGATCACCAGCGTTCCGATACTTAAACCGGTGGTATCTCGGGGCACAATCTGGACATCGTCCCCCTGAGCCAGACTGTCGGCGCGTTTGTTCAAACCTGCAACAATGCCGCTGGCGACATCAGGGTTGAGGATTAAATCATCGCCTGCAGGTCGGCTGTCCAACCACCCATTCGGACCAACAGTAACCACCGCCTCTCCATTAAACTGGGTGACGATGTCGTCGCCGCCCACCGATGTCGGGTTATCGGTGTCAAGAAGACCATTAACACCGGAAACGATTCGGTCAAGCGTGGTGTCGTGCCGCGGAACGTCCATGATAGCCTCCAGCACATAACCAATCGGCAAACCGATCGCGTCGCCATTTGGGGCATAACCTCCCAGATACCCGCCACCGGAGACCCCCCCATCATCCAACACACCGCTGGTTGCGACCAGATAATCCGTTGCTGAATCTGCATCGCCAAAATCTAGCGCGATACGGGCGGTGCGGTCGCGGGCCACTTGGTTGATAAAGGTATAGGTACGGCCCAGTTCATCGGTCACCCGGTAATTGGCCACTCGAAAGACCAAGCCGTCCGGCTTGCGCATTATGTCCTCAACTAGGTTCGGGAACACTTCACGGCTGGCGAACAAAAATGGTCCGCGCTCGGTGCTGAACGCCCCCAGGCTAACACTCAGTGGCGTCCCTGAAATTAGCTCTGAGTTCGACACCAGCGTAGCGACCGGCAGGAAGTTGGTCCTACTACCGACTTGTTGCAACACCGTAATTTCAATATCGCTCACGTTAAAAGGAACGTTGCCAAGATTGAGAATCGACAGATCAACATCAATCCGGGCCCCGACGACTTCCCTCGCTACCGTATTGGTAGTGGACAGCTCAGCCCCCTTGACCAGGGAGTTCTCGTAAACTTCCTGGCTTTCCTGCGCCGACTCGTCGTCCGTGGCCACCGTGCTGGACGCACTGTAACCGCCAGTAACCGTCAGCTCAGCGCCACCACTTAAGTTATTGCTACTCCCGCCGAAGAAATTGCCACTTCCAAGTCCCGCCCGAAGTGACGCCTCGACGCCCCACTCCGTGGTATCACTGCTTGAACTTGTAAACGAAGTGCTCTCGCTGGTCGCCAGCGTCGAATTGGAGCTTGACTCCTGGGAGATCACTTCGCCGGTCTCGTCCGTGTAGCTGTAGCGCTCGTCAATCTGCAGTCGAACATTCCCCACATCAATGCGCAGTTTGGGCAGGTCCGCAAGCAGTGGGTTCCGGTTCAACTCAAACAGTTCGGTATAGTCAGAGAGTTGGTCACCGTCGGTATCAGCAAGCAGTGGCGATGTCTTCAAGTCGAAGTGTTCGAAGCCATCCTGCAAGCCATCGTTGTCAGAGTCCTGCGCAAACGGGTTGCTGAAAATAGTGTTGAGTTCGAGGTTATCATCGAGGCCGTCGCCATCGGTGTCGGTGGCGCGGGGGTTCATGCCGTACTGCAGTTCCGCGCCATCACTGACACCGTCGCCATCGGTGTCGGCCACGTCCGGGTCACTGGTGACCTGGCGTTCTACGATGTCGCCGTTGGCCATCTCAATGATCACGGTATAACCGCTCTGTTCTTCGTTGTCGTAGAGGCCATCGCCGTCGGTATCAACCAGCGTACCGGCGTCCGGCCCGGTGCCGGCAAAGGTGGTACTGTTGGCGACAATCACATCGAGGGTGCCATTAGCGACACTGAACGACTGGCCGTTAATATCCCGGACGTTGCCCACCGTCACCCGGTAGGTCAGCGAATTCTGGGAACGGGTGGTCAGCACAACGGCACTGCGATCAGCGCCGGAGAATTCAGCAGAGACAACCGTCAGGCCACTGGCTTCAGGATTAACGTTTTCCTGGCCAATCGCATAGTTGGCCGGGTTGATGGCGCTTATTCCCATTGGCTTGTTGAAGTCAATCACCACACCAGTATTGCCAGACGAGCGCGCGCTGGTCACTGCAGGAGCCGTGGACGCTGCCGTATTGCGGGAAAGGCCTGAGAAATTCAGGTTACTGGCGGACGCAAGCAGTGGTAGAGCGCTCACCTTGCCAGAAACGCCGGTCAGCGTGACGGTGTAGGGCACATCGTCCTGCGGCCCGGTGGTCAGAATCACGCTATCACCGGAAGCGCCCATAGTGGCCGCCAGAATCTCCAGCGTTTCGCCCCCTGGCGTTTCAATCCGGTAGTTTTCCAGAAAGCCCGCATTGTCTGACACCGGCTCATTGAACAGCACCTCGACCACCGTATCGCTCAGGGAGGCGACGGACTCAATGATCGGCTCATTTGTGCCGTTGCCGGTGAACACCGTTGCCGGATCATCCACGCCCACCAGATCGAACTCCAGGGTGCCGTTGGGCACCAACTGGAGGTCTGACCGGGCGGGGGCAATCTCAAGAAGCACCGTTCTGCCATCTGCCGCCATGTTTGCCGCAACAACCGGCGCAGAGTTTCCGTTGGAGAGTACAACGTTGTAGTTTTTTATGTTTTCAGCCGCGTCTTCGGAGGCCGCCCGTTCAAACGTCACCTCAACATACCGCTGGCTGAGCGATTTGACGTCGCTGACCGGTGGAAGCTCCTCGGCATTCGGTTCAATCTGGCTTGCTGAATCTGTGTCATCATCGCTACTGCTGCCACCGCAGGCGCCGAGCAGGAGCACAAACGCCAGAACCGTCAGGCGGGACAGTTTCTTCCAGACTCCAGGGGATAAAACAGGGCCAGACCGGGCATACCCGGCCTGCATTGATCCGTTGCCGCTATTCACAGTGGGGGTGTTCATCATCGCTCCGAGTTCCGTTCAGCGTACGCTGGTATGGTTCGGAGCTGATGCAGCCATAATTACGGCAGACCAAGCTCAACAGACTGAACGATACCTTCGTGTTTATGGTTGTTGTTAACAATTTGTAACTAAACAAGTATCCGTAAGGAGCGCGAACGAATCATTAGCCATAAGCGCTAATTTCAACGGAATAGGGGTATTTGCCAGCGTATTTGCTACACTTCTGCTCAGTTTCGATGGCCCAGATCAGGCGATTGCTATGAAGATACTCGTCGTGGACGACCACCAGCTCTTTATCGACGGCATCTGGCACGTTCTCCAGAAAATTCATCCCCAGCCTGATATCACCGAAGCAAGCCGTGCCGAGCAGGCCATTGCGCAACTCGAGTCTGACGAATCATTTGATCTGGTACTGATTGATCTTGTGATGCCGGGACTTAATGGCCTATCGATTATTCAGAGAATGCATGAGCAGGGGATCTGGTATCCCGTCGTCGTGGTATCCGGCGAGGAATGCGCCCGAACCATCAAGACGGCATTGGAAATGGGCATCCTCGGGTTTATTCCCAAGAGCTACAGCAGCCAGAAAATGCTGGCCGCGCTGGCCTGCGTACTGTCAGGTGACACCTACATTCCACCCGGCATCCAGAAACAGATCGATACCCTGAAACCAAGACGGACGCCGCTCGCCGGCAATATCACCAGACGCCAGCGCCAGGTTCTGGAACTGATGGCCAGGGGCTATTCCAATCGCCAGATTGCCACCGCGCTTTTCCTGACCGAACACACCGTCAAAGCCCATGTGGGCTCCCTGCTACTTGAGCTGAATGCGGTCAACCGCACCGATTGCGTTCATATCGCCAGAACACGGGATCTTATCGAACGCTGAACCGCAGGAGCCAGGCCGCTATGTCTGCACTGGACATTGAGGAACGCATTACGTTTGAGTCGCTCTCTCCGTATTTTCCAAGTCTGCGCAGGTGGTCGATCGTAACCGCGATCGTGCCACTCACAGTCGTGATCGTTCTATGGCCCCGCAATGAAGCAACGCTCTTGATTGGCTGGTTTTTGGCTGCAATGGCGGGCATTTACGCGAAATACCTGTTATCCCGGCACTACCAGTTACACGCCTCACGAGACAAGAGCGCCAGCAAGTGGCACGTGGGGCTGCTTCTGAGCACCGCCTTCATGGGTTCGCTTTGGGTAATTGCGACTTTTGCGTTTTTTGATGAACATTCTGCTCCTCACCAGGTGTTCATGATTACCGTTGCTGTGACGCTTGGCATCGGTTCCATTACCTCCGGTACGCACTGGCTGCCGCTATACTATGTGTACGGCGTCCCCATTCTGATCGCATTGATACTGAGATTGGCCTTCGTCGGCAGCCTGCCTTACCTTGCACTCGCGTGCCTTATGGTGCTGGCCTTGCTGACGGCGATAAACATCGCAAAGCAGCTCAACGCCACCGTTCGCTCGGAAATGCGATTGCACTATTCCAGCGCTGATCTCGCCCGTGAGCTGCAACACAAGACCAGAGAGGCCCAGGAGGCTGTGTTCGCCAAATCGCGAATCCTCGCTACAGCAAGCCATGATCTGCGCCAGCCATTACACGCCATCTCGCTGTACATTGATGCACTAAGAGATACGCCAAAACACAACCGACAGGAAGGCAATCGGATTTTTCGACGCCTGGATACCTGTCTGGGCATACTGAGAAAACAGTTTGACGGCATTCTTGATATTTCGAGACTGGACGCCAACGCCGTGCAGCCGGAACCCTATCACTTTGACATTGCAGAGTGTCTCGAAGGATTAGAGCGCGAATACCGGGAGGAAGCCAGGAACAGGCACCTTAGCCTGCGTATGCATTCATCAAGAACCGTCGTTTATTCCGACCGCGCGCTGCTGGAGCGCATCCTGCGAAACCTGATAACAAACGCTCTGCGCTACACCAACACCGGTGGCGTACTCATTGCCTCCCGACGACGCAAAGACCACGTCCTCATCCAGGTGATCGACACCGGCTCAGGGATACCGCCGGATAAGCAGGAAACGGCGTTCATCGAGTTTCAGCAACTGGACAATGCAGGCCAGGAACAGGAAAAAGGACTCGGGTTCGGCCTGGCCATCGTACGCAGGTTGTGTGAATTGCTGGGCCTCCCGCTTTCACTACGATCCAGGGTGGGGTACGGATCCACATTCGAAATCCGCTGCCCTCTAGGAAGCGAGGCCCAGGCAGAGAATCATGTCAAGCACGATGCCAACCATCCCCACGCGCACGACAGGCAGAAACTCGTGCTTGTCATCGACGATGACCCTAGCGTTCTGGATGCCATGCACACACTGCTATCCCGCTGGGGTCTCACCGTGATTGTGGCTGAATCACTCGTTGATATGCTTCAAAAAATGCCCGAATCACAAACCGCTCCGGATCTCATCCTGACCGACCTGAGCCTGCTTAAAGGACCCGACGGCATTGGAATCATTAGCCAGTTGAGAGATCATTTTCGCACCAATATCCCCGGCGTGCTTATCAGCGGCACCACCGATCCGGATAAACTGAAGCAGGCCAGATCCAGCGGTTACCGGCTGGTGCAGAAGCCCATTAATCCCAGTGAGTTGCGCAGCCTTGTTCAACATCAGTTATACGCTCACAACTGACGTTTCGGGACGCCCATAAAAAAGCCCCGCTATCCGGAAACCGGACAACGGGGCGGAAAAACACGAACTGGTTAGGGGTCAGCCGTGTGTGAACCTGTTTTCACGCCGAATTTCAGGCGGAGCTTCAGGCCGCAGCTTCGTCACTCTCGCTCTCATCAACGGAGTTTCGAATCAGGAAGTCGAACGCGCTCAGGGCGGCCTTGGAGCCTTCACCCATAGAGATCACGATCTGCTTGTAGGGCACGGTGGTAGCGTCACCGGCCGCAAACACGCCCGGGATGGAGGTTTCGCCCCGGTCGTCGACAATGATCTCGCCATGCTGGCTCAGCTCGATGTCACCTTTCAGCCACTCGGTGTTCGGCACCAGGCCAATCTGGACGAACACACCTTCCAACGATACATGGTGGCTCTCTCCGGTTGTGCGGTCGGTATACTGAAGGCCGTTCACCTTGCCGTTCTCGCCGGTAATCTCAGTGGTCTGGCCCGAGGTAATGATTTCCACGTTCTTCAGGCTGCGCAGTTTCTTCTGCAGCACATCGTCTGCGCGCATGGCAGCGCCGAACTCAATCAGAGTCACGTGGCCAACAATACCCGCCAGGTCGATGGCCGCTTCCACGCCGGAGTTACCGCCGCCGATCACCGCCACACGCTTGCCCTTGAACAAGGGGCCGTCGCAGTGCGGGCAATAGGCCACACCTTTATTGCGGTATTCCTCTTCGCCCGGAACACCCATCTGGCGCCAGCGAGCGCCGGTGGACAGAACCAGCGTGCGGCTCTTCAAAGAGGCGCCATTGGCCAGACGCACTTCGTGGTAGCCACCCTTACGGGCCGCCGGGATCAGTTTTTCAGCGCGCTGCAGGTTCATGATGTCTACATCATATTCCTTGACGTGCTGCTCCATGGCCGCCACCAGCTTGGGGCCCTCGGTGTAGGGCACAGAGATCAGGTTCTCGATGCCCATGGTGTCCGCCACCTGGCCACCGAAGCGTTCTGCGGCGATACCGGTAGAGATACCCTTGCGCGCCGCATAGATAGCGGCTGAAGAACCCGCCGGGCCACCTCCAATGACCAGCACCTCGAACGGGTCTTTTTGCTGGAGCTTCTCAGCGTCACGAGCCTCTGCACCAGTGTCGACCTTCGCGATAATCTGCTCCAGAGTCATGCGGCCCTGGCCAAACGGCTTGCCATTGAGATAAACGCTGGGCACTGCCATGACTTCACGCTGCTCCACTTCATCCTGGAACAGGGCACCGTCGATCGCCGTATGCTTGATCCTTGGATTGAGGACGCTCATCAGGTTCAGCGCCTGGACCACGTCCGGACAGTTCTGGCACGACAGCGAGAAGTAGGTTTCAAACTCAAAGTCGCCGTCCAGGTCTTTGACCTGTTCAATCACTTCCTGGCTGGCCTTGGGCGGATGACCACCTACCTGCAACAGCGCCAGAACAAGGGAGGTAAATTCATGGCCCATGGGGATGCCGGCGAATCGCACGCCGATGTCGCTGCCAACACGATTAATGGCAAATGACGGGCGACGTACTTGCTCTGACTCTTCCGTGCGCAGGCTGATCTTGTCAGACATGGGCTCGAGCTCGTCCAGCAACTGCTTCAGTTCCTGGGACTTTTCGCTGTCGTCATAAGCGGCAACCAGCTCGATCGGCTGCTGCAGCTTGTCCATGTAAGCGTTCAACTGTTCCTTGATACTGGCATCCAACATGCTCTCTTTTCCCCTCTGAATAGCGTAAAACTGAATGTGCGAACTCGGTTTGAGTCGTGAATCGAATATAGGAGAACGATACGGACTGGCCTTCCACAGCTCAAATTAATTGATCCAAAGTATTTGATAGGCCTTTGCTATTCGACTCGATAAATCAATTGGATAGAATCGAGTAGGAGGGGGAGTTACCTCCCCCGTCCTCTCACACCACCGGGCATACGGTTCCGTACCACGGCGGTTCATGGTCGGCTCTGAAGCCGAGTCATCGTA
>NZ_LSMM01000085.1:0-17044 GCF_001566815.1 Marinobacter sp. Hex_13 | reverse complement strand
TCTTGAAGGACAACACATAGGCGCAGCGTTCCCAGATGTCTTCAGGAGACAACTTGACGCCCCGGGGCAACAGGTTGCGGAACTCACAGAACTCCCTCATGGCCTCCAGCAGGCCGGTACGCAGGCCGTTCACATGGGTGCCGCCCTGGGCGGTCGGAATCAGGTTAACGTAACTCTCCATAACCGCTTCGCCACCTTCCGGCAACCACTGGAACGCCCAGTCCACCGCTTCCTTGTTGCCGGAAAAGCTGCCCGTGAACGGCTCCAGCGGTACGGCTTCGATGTCGGCAAGCTCGGTGCGCAGGTAGTCCCGCAAACCGCCCTCGTAGCACCATTCATCTTTATCACCGGTGTGTTCCTGCAGGAAAGTGACGTTCAGGCCGGGACAGAGAACGGCCTTGGCGCGCAGGTTGTGGCGCAAACGGCTGACGGAAAATTTCGGGCTGTCGAAGTAGCTTGGGTCCGGGGTGAACTTCAATCGGGTACCGGTGTTCCGCTTGCCCACAGAGTCGACAACTGTTAGTTCCGTCTTCTTGTGGCCGTTGGCGAAGGTCATCCGGTGCAGTTGCCCATCACGCTTGATGGAAACCTCAAGGAGCGTCGACAGGGCGTTGACCACCGAGACACCTACCCCATGCAGGCCACCGGAAAAGTTGTAGTTACCCTGGGAGAATTTACCGCCGGCGTGGAGGCGGGTCAGAATCAGCTCCACACCCGGAACCCCATGTTCCTTGTGCATGTCGACCGGCATCCCGCGGCCGTCGTCTTCCACGCTCAGGGAACCATCGCTATGCAGGACGACATCGATCCTGCGGGCGTGCCCCGCCAGCGCTTCGTCGACACTGTTATCAATGACTTCCTGGGCCAGATGGTTGGGCCGACTGGTATCGGTGTACATGCCTGGGCGTTTGCGGACAGGGTCCAGACCACTCAGAACTTCAATGGCATCGGCGTTGTACTGTTTCTGGCTCATGGGAAGGAAGCGACTCCACGGGTTTGTTATAAAACTGGCCCATAGCTTAGGGATTCGCAGGGAAAGATCAACGGTTGTTTTGTGCTGGTGTGGACCAGCACGGCCCCGGCGCCGTTAACGCTGTCGCGAGAAACGCCCGAGGCCTTCCCCGGACACCCGCAACTGCTCCCACTCTTCGGGGCTGATGGCGATCACTGCACAGGGTGTGGTCAACGCCTGGGTTACCATGGCGTCTGCCGCCGGCCGCCTGACCTTGACCGCCAACTCCAGAACATCGTCTACGATCTCGGACGACGTCAGTGTCAGGCCGTAGCCGCCAGTGGTTTTCTGCCCCAGGCTCACCAACACCAGATGTTCCTCATTGAAATCAATGGCGCGAAGCATGCTCAGCGCCAGGTTTCCGGAGGGCAGTTGGGCAAGCTTGTCCAGATCTCCGGCACTGGACACATAGACCAGTCCCGGCGCCGTGAGCCCACAGTGATCGGACTCAGTGACCTGTCTCGCCAGAGGCGCACCATCAGCGGTCGCCGAGCGATTGATCGCACAGCCTGTGATCAGACTGAGCACGAGTACACAGAGTGGTAGCAGCGTAAAACGGTAGGTCAACGGGTACTCTCCACGTTGCGGATCGGCTCACCGCCAGTTTTTGACTTCGGGCCTGATCTCAGGCGATACCCCTCAAAGCCCACTCTGGGCAGACCCAGGGAGGTAATGGTGGGCCGACGAAAACTGGTACTCAACCTTACCCCGCCTACCGGTTCTTCGCCAATAACGATTTTTTCAGGTAACCCATTGACCGGATATTCGGCACAGGCCTCGCCGTTTTCACAAATCAGCCCGTTGTTGTCCATGTCGCTGCCGGCAACCAGGAAATACTCACCGGCCTCAACCTCGTCAAACGCAAATTCGTACCGCCCCCGGGAGGCGGAGACAACGGCCTGCTCAAGAGTATCGCGCTCGTCGTCCGCACTGACCAGCAATACATAGTGTCGGCCTGCGTTCCGTTCATCCGATGAACTACCCAGGCTGAGAGATACCGGAATCATAAGCGTTGCAGCAGGTGCGCCGTCTGCTTGATAGGTAATCACCAACGTTGCCATGTAGCGCCCGTCACCCCCCAGTTGCGTTGGGTCTGCGGTCACTGTCAGTGACAACGGTCGCGCATCGCTGGGTTCACTCACATCAAGCCATGTCGCACCAGGGTCCACGTCTGTGATGGTGACGCTCTCCCCTTCGGGGTAGGTCGAAAATACCAGCTGTTCACTAAGCACCGCAGCATTGAACTGTATAGCGGTGGGCGAGGAACCAAGAGTGATTGGGAAATTGCCGTCCAGCGCCGCATCCATCGCTGCCAGTGCGTTGATCTGCCCCGCTCCGTATTCAAACGCGGGCCCCACATCGTCCGTAAGGTCACCATTTACCAGGAAACTCTGAAATCCGGCAGGGGTAAGGGTCGGCACTTCCGCCTTCATCAGGGCGTAAACGCCCGCCACATGAGGTGCCGCCATTGAGGTGCCCTGCAGGCCAGCGTATCCCGGCTCGAATGAGCCCGTATCGTCGCGCCCCCAGGCGCTGACAATGACATCGGCCGTACCGTCCTGATTGGCATCCCTGCTTGCATCACCACCCGGAGCAACCACGTCGACGGACTGGCCAACGTTGGAATACGAGGCACGCACACTTCCGCCGTCTACAGCCCCCACTCCGACAACGTTGGGATAGGCAGCGGGGTAGGTAGGCTCGTCCGTGCCCTGGTTGCCAGCAGCGGCAACAATCAGTTTGCCGTTGCCACCATTCCAGGCGGCGTCGATCGCCTGCTTGAGCGCGTTGCTTGGGCCAAGCCCACCGAGACTGAGATTAATCACATCTATTTCATTCCGGCCGGCTGCCCAGTTCAGGGCGTCAATCAGGTCAGCGGACGACCCTACACCGTCACGCCCGAGCACCCGTACCGGATAGATAGTGGCCCCCGGCGAAACCCCGACGACACCCTGGGTGTTATCAACGGCAGCGGCAATACCTGCCACATGGGTTCCGTGGAAATTACTGCTCCGGGCCTTGCCGTCACCCGGGTCGGCGGGGTTTGTGTCACGTTGGCCACTGTCCTCCCGATCAATATCCAGATCACCCGATACGTAATCCATGATCTGCCCTGGGATCAGTTGCACATTGGCGCTCAAGTCCGGATGCCAGTCGCCCGTCGCCGTCGGTGGCGAGCGGAATACGCCGGTATCCATGACCGCGATACCAATATCTGCACCCGCACTCGGTGCGGCCTGCCAGGCCAACGGCGTTTGAATCAGCGGCAGACTCCATTGGCGACTGTAGAGTGGATCATTGTCCGGGGACACTTGTTGGGAGGAATAGAGGTAGTTCGGCTCCGCCGATGTCACACCGGGCTGTTGCTGCAACTCCCTGACCCATTCCAGGGTTTCCTGACGCGCACTTTCTCGCTGCCCGGACGACATGGTTGCCAGGTTTCGTGGCCGGTCACGGCGCAACAGCCAGGCACCTCGACCCAGTTCCCTGCGCTGTGACGTCGCCATCGCTGCGATCACTGGCTGGTTCCCCGAGGCTGGCGCGAGGGTGACTACGGCTTCATCAATCATGAATGGCGGCGTCGAGTAGCTGGTGTTCATCACGCTGGCTGTTCCCTCACCTGCCAGCGACAGCACGTACCGAAATGGAATACCGCTGGTGGTACTGACTTCCACCAGGTAAGAGCCGGGCTCGAAAGTGTCGTCGAGCACCTCGACCAGCGGTCGCAGATCACCCGAAGCAGACTGAGACGCCACTTCCACAACGGTTCCCGCCTGCTGTTTCAGTATCCGAAGAGAACGCTCCGGCGCCGCTGCGCCAGCGGGCAGGAGATCCTCCGGACAACTGAACACCTGAAAAGAGACGCGGTCTCCGGGTGACAGGTCTACGGCGTAGACATCAACGGCATCTTCAAAGTACTGGAAAAAATTTGCGTAGGTATCGGAGCCAGAACTCAGATAGCCACCCACCGTTGCGCCCGGCGGCAGAGTCTGGGCGGACACGGCCGTGTTATTGGCGGTGGCAAGGTCAACACGACGATCATCTGCGGTATCGGAGTCCACCCGTGTACCGCTCTCGATGTCAATCACCCCACTCAGATCGGGTTGCGCCTCACTGCTACCACCGGATCCACCACCGCCGCAGCCTGCGAACAGCAATGTAAACGAGATCAAACCAGCAGTAACAGGAACAGTCCGAATCATAATGGGCTCACAAGGACGACAACTTAGAAGTGCGAGAACGACACCATATGCTTTCAGTATGGTACTCATTAAACGCCTATGAAACCGATTACGTTCCAAACCCATAATCAGATGCAAAAAACCGCCTGCAGGTTACCCCACAGGCGGTTTCGCGTCGGTGTCTCCGAGGCTCTATATCTACAGTGCGTAGAAAAACAGAGGCACGAACGCCGCCGTCAGCAATGTCGGTCCCATCACCACCAGTGGCAACAACAGTCTCTCATAGCGATGCCAGAACGAACCCGTGCGCTCAGCGGCCAACACCTCGGTTTCACCTACCACCTGCCGTGTCAGCAGATGGTTCAGTGCCACCGGCGGGCTCAGGTAGCCCAGTTCAAACGCCACCAGGCACACGATCCAGAAGTGCAGCGGGTCGATACCCAACTGGATGGCGGGCTGCGCGATGGTGGCCGACACCAGGATGACCGCGCCGAACGGGTCCATCACCATGCCGATAATGGTGAGCATAACCACAATCACCAACATGGCGATCCAGGGGCTGGTCAGGTTTTCCGGGAACAATGCGTGCACCACATCGGAACGTTCCAGGATGCCCCCGAGACAGATAGAGAAACCAATCAGCGCCAGCAGTGCGCCGATGTGTACGGCAGAGTCACTGGCGGCCGCCGTTGTGCGCATACAAAAAGCACGCAACCGGGATTGGCCCTGTTCGTTGGGATCCTTGCCCGAATCGAGATAGACCAGCGCCAGCATCACCAGCGGCAGGATCATCGGCGCGCTGTACTCATTGAATCCCAAACCGAGAATGACCCAGATGGCCAGGATAACCACCGCGGTAACGATGGCATAAGGCACCAGGGGGCGAAGCTGCGCCAGAGATTTACGGAATGCCCCCGGAGCCGGGCGAGGCTTCCAGTTGCCCTGGGTTTTACAAACAACCACAGAGAACAGGGTGGCCGACATAATAAACACCCAGAAACCCCAGCCGTACATTTCGGAGGTGGTCACTTCCTTGTTCAGCGCCGCCACAACCACGATCAGCAAACAGGGATTAAGAACCACCCCCAAGCTGCCGGACATGGCCGTGGTAGCCAGCGATAGCTGTCGCCCTGCTCCACTCTTGCGCATTTCATCGTAGACGACACCACCCACGGCCAGGATGAAAATCCCCGAGGCGCCAGTAAACGCAGTGGGGAAAGCGGTCGCGAATATCATCACCGAGGCCAGCATGGGCGCGGGCAGATGGTAAGGTTTGATGACGTTCAACAGCAGGTCCGGAATGCGAGTCTGCTTCAGCGCCATGCCCACAAGCACATAGAGCCCGATGTTGATAAACATCGAGGACAGGTTGGTCATCATACCGAAATAGATCGCCAGGCCGGACGAGTAGCCGTCCACGAAGAAGAAATAACTCATCGCGATCAGGCCCATTGCGCAATACAGCGGCAGTACCAGGCCGGAGGACGCCGCCAGTGATCCTGGCCTCATTCGAGACGGCACCGACACAAACCGCATCAGGTTGATCACCATGAACAGCCCGAAGACGGCCGCCCAGGCGTATTGCAGCAACGCGGTGCCTCCCGAGCCCGGCGAAGTGGATAACTTGCCCACGTAAGAGAACAGGGAGTACACCATCAGGCCGTTGACCACAAACTGCATGCCCTGGCTCAGACGCCACTCTGACCGGTTGCGCGGCAATCGCAGGGCTATGTGATCGGCGTCGAAGGCCGAAATCGCCGCAGCCATGGCAAACATGGCGATAAACAGGAACTTGGTGAGCTCGATATTATCCAGCAGGAAATCCGCAAAGCCCTGTTCAACCGCCTTGTAAACTGCCAACGCCTCGGTGGCATGCTCCTGGTTTTCTTCATAGAGGCGATGCTTCTGCTGGCAGAGTGCCAGATTTTTTTCCAGGGACTTGCGGATCGCATCCGGGTCCGGCGGCGAGCTGAAAAGATCGTCCGGATCTGGCTCGTAGGCCTCGACACGTTTCCTGACCTCGGCATCCACATCCATGGACAACGTGCAGGTCGGCTCCGTGGCGTCCGGGTCCAGCAGGTAGTAGTTCGGCCAGGTCTGCTCCCCCACCCACAGCATGCGCGAGTGGAGTGAGTTTCCCATACCCAGAAGAAGCGTAAAGATAAGGAGCAGCAGGAGGATAACCCCGTGCAATCGATGCACGGGGTACAGCGTTTTCGGGCCTGCCGCTGATAATGCTCGCCAGTTCATGGAGGGTCAGCCTTTATTATTCGCGGTCAGGCGCTGTGCACTCGGAGGCACCGGGATTGCTGGAGCAACGGATTTTGCTGAGCAGGCTCATCATCTTCGGGTGATAGACCTTATTGGCACCATCGGTTCCATCCCGAAGCTGCAGGCGGTTTTCCCGAAACATCTCCTGATAGCCTTCGATGTCAGCATCGGGAATACGGATCCACTTTTCCTCCGGAATGGCGGACTCCTGCCGCTGAATCAGGTCCATGGCCTGGCCGTACATCCCCCAGGCAACTTCACGGGACTTCTGAGCCGTGTCGTCGTCGAGCACATCGTCTCGGGCAATGACCTGGATGGTCAGTTGCGCCAGCGGATAATCAACGATGCCACCGTCTTCACCAATGCCCTTGTAGAGTTCCAGAGCTTCGTAGGCAAACGCCGGTGCGTAAGCCGTATCCACCGAGCCATTGTTGAACTTGCCGGCAAAGTTGGTGATGTCGGAGGGTACAACCGTCGCTTTCACATGGTTGACCATGTGGATGGCGTCCTTCTGGTAATCCAGTGTGGCCATGCGTTTGCCGGCCAGTTCACCAGCGGTATCAATGCTACGGTCATTGACGAACAGGTAGCCTGCACCCGCCGGAACAATGCCCAGCACCTCATAGTCGCCCTGTTTCATCAAGGGCGCTGCCTTGGCCTGCGCAAGCGTGGCGAGGGTTGTTTTCAGATCGTCATAGGTCGGGATCGCGCCAACGGCGCTGATGCTGCCGGTAAATCGGTTGAACGGGCGGGTCCGAAGATCCGTAGCGGCGACGGCGTCGCATTGTCCGGAATTGAAATCACCCACGGCAACCCCTTCGTCAGTATAGGGGCGCAGTTCAAAATCAACCCCATGGGCTTTCATTTCCAGCGCATAGTCTTTGACCATGTTGTACATATCACCGTTTGCGCCGATCACATCGAAAACGCACATCGTCACAGACTGTGCGGCGGCCATCGGAGCAACTGCAGCAAAAGAAAGGGCAGCAAGGGATTTACGGATCATGAATGACCTCCGGGTCTTTCTTGTGTTTGTAGGTAATTACAGTGAGTCGGGGGCCTGCTTAGAGCAGGCCGTCCAGATCCATGGTTTCAGGCTCTTCGAGCCGTTCCGGGCTCAGTCTTCCGAAATAGGTACGGGGCGTGCGGTAGCCGTAGTTCGCTGTCCAATGCTTATCGGACGAGAACTGAATGACGTCTCGGGCGATCTCGTCTACCAGGCGATACTCAGCCCATACTTTGATCTCTCCGTCCGCCTCGGCGAACCGCGCGATGACATCCTTGAGCACCTCCGGGCGACCAAACGTCTCTGCAGCCACGGCCTCAAGAGCCATGGACGCCCGTATACCCGATTCAACCCCCAGGCGGGAGCTATTCTCAAGCACTTCCCAGGGATCCGGAGACAGGCTGGGACGGGTGTCCGGCAACAGCAACCACACCATGCCGCGTATGGCATTCGGTAAACCGCCCCATTTTTCGTTATCCAGGCATTCGGCGGCACGCTCCGCCCGGGGCGCAATATTGCGGGGAACCCCTGCCATGGCACCGGAGTTGGCGTCGTTCACGATGGCCTGCATGCCGGTCAGCAGGCCCAGCAGGAAAGTCAGCTCCTCCTGGTCATCGAACAGGAACGGACACTCGAATTCCTTTGCGGCCGGGTCAAAGTCATAGGCCGCCATGGCGCGCTGATAGGCGACATAGCGACGCTTGGCGGTTCGGGCATTCAGCCGCTTTGCTTTCTCCCGCGCGTCTTTTGCGGCAGGTACATCACCGGCAAAGTCAGCGCGCAGGTATTCCAGTTCCGCTTCCCATGCCTTGTATTCAGAGCAGTTCGCGGCCAGCAGCATCAACAGGGAACCGGTGCTCTCAGGCGCCTCGGTCACGCGGGAAAACGAGTACAACAGCGGGTCAACGCCCTCACCCAACGCACAGGCCATTTGCGGATCGGACATCTGCATGACGTAAGGGGTTGCTTCCCCCTCGGAGTAATTGGAGAGCACCACACCCGTTGTAGTGTAGATAGGGTTGGCCGAGCAACCGGCCAGAAACGTCACCACAAGAAGAAGCAGGTGACGGCTGCGAACGTTGAGGGCATGCCCAAAGGAATTCACCAGTGAGGAGTTCATAGTTCGTCCTGTTTGCATTGTTTTTATAGGTCGGGGGCGATCGCAATCACTGTCCCGTTCATCTTTGACGAGGGCAAGAATGCGTTGAATCTTGTCAGACAAAAATGGCTGGATTGCCGATTTGGTTATGCCGATCAGGCCAATGGCCCACATAGACGAGAGGAAATTATCTTTTAATCTCTTTAAAACAATAAGTTATGTAAAAAATTACAATTGAGACATTTGTACCACCATCGGCATTTAACGCCGGGTTATCCGATTCAGGGCGTCGTTAAACCCATCATTGCAACCACCTGCGCCGTCAAATCATCCAGGGTCAGGCCACCATCAGGCCGATACCATGTCACTGTCCAACTCAGGGCGCCCGTGAGCATACGGCGCACCACAAAGGGATCTGCCGCCAGCACGCCGTCCTGACGCAAGGTCTCCAGCACATCCAACCACAACTGCTCGTAGATATCCCGAAGCTCAAGGACGTAAGCCTGGGATTCCTCGGACAGGCTACGCCACTCGAACACCAGCACTGCCATGGCCTCCCCGGTCTGCCCGTTGATGGACTCCAGTTCAGCGCGAATCAGCGCCTGCAACTTGTCACGATGGGTACTGGCCGCATCCACCGCAGCCTGCATCAGGGCTGTGTTGAGACGAATGGTCTCCACCATGACGGCCTTGAGGATTTCTTCCTTGGTGCGGAAGTGGTGGAACAGGCTACCGGACTGAATGCCAACGGCGGCGGCCAGATCCCTGACGGTGGTCCGCTCATAACCCTTGTCACGAAACAGCTTTGCGGCCTCGTGGAGAAGCCGGCCACGGGCTCCGGCGGGATCGGAAACCAGGTTGTCGGCAACCAGTGAGCGCAGGATAGAGTCTTGATTCACAGTGTTTTCCAGCCAGGGAACAGAAGAGCGCCCATTCTATCCCGAATTTGCCTGTTTACAAACCAAGCGCTTGCTTGGTATCGTCAACCGCATGATAGACAATCTCCGCTAAAAGCGACCCTGTAAGGGTCTCTGAAAGCACTTTGCGGCTTCCGTCAACAAGGTGAAGACATGCCAGATTCCGACATCTCCAGGCCACAAACCGTCCGTATTGGCTGCTCTGCCGCCTTCTGGGGCGACACCGAAACGGCTGCCGCCCAACTGGTCCACAAGGGCAATATTGATTACCTGGTGGCGGACTATCTGGCGGAAATCACCATGTCCATCATGGCGGGGCAGAAGATGAAGGACCCAAGCCAGGGTTACGCCCGCGACTTCGTACAAACGGTGATGGGCCCCTTGCTGGGTGAGATCAAACAGAAAGGCATCCGGGTATTGGCGAACGCCGGTGGCGTCAATCCCGTCGCCTGCCGCGATGCTCTGCAGGCTTTGTGCGAAAAAGCCGGCTTGGATATGAAGATCGCCCTGGTGCTGGGTGATGACCTTCTGCCGAAAAAGAAGCAACTGGCCGATGCCGGCATCACCGAGATGACCACCGCACAGCCAATGCCGCCGATGCTGGTCAGCCTGAACGCCTACTTGGGCGCTCCGGGATTGGTCGCAGCACTGGAACAGGGTGCGGACATTGTTATCACCGGCCGGGTTGCCGACAGCGCCCTGGTCCTGGCGCCTCTGGTGCATGAATTTGGCTGGCGTTGGAGCGATTACGACAAGCTTGCCCAGGGCAGCCTGGCCGGGCACTTACTGGAATGCGGCGCGCAATCCACGGGCGGTAACTTTACCGACTGGGAAGATGTAGCCGAGGGTTATGCCGATATGGGCTTTCCGATTGCAGAAGTCTCCGCCACCGGGGATTTCATCATGACCAAGCCGCAAGGTACCGGGGGCAAAGTGTCCCGGGGCACGGTGGCGGAACAGTTGGTCTATGAAATCGGCGACCCGAGAGCTTACCTGCTGCCGGATGTGACCTGTGATTTTACCGGGGTCTCCCTTGAGGAAGTGGCAACGGACGAGGTTCGGGTTTCTGGCGCCAAGGGGCTTCCCCCCACGGACAGCTATAAGGTATCCGGCACCTGGCCGGACGGTTTCAAGTGCACGGTAACCTTCTTGTTGGCAGGCATGGATGCGAAGGCCAAGGCCCGGACAGTCGCCGAGGCGATCCTGGCCAAAACCTCGCGGATGTTCAGTGAGCGGGGCTTGCCGGACTACACAGAAACCAGCATCGAACTATTAGGCACCGAGGCCACCTACGGCGCTCAGGGGCGTATGGGAGAGTGTCGAGAGGTGGTGGTGAAGATCAGCACGGCCCACCTCAAGAAGGAAGCGTTGGTGCTGTTTTCCCGGGAAATCGCCCAGGCGGCCACGGGGATGGCACCAGGAATTACGGGCATTGTGGGTGGACGGCCGACCGTGTGGCCGAAGATTCGGTTGTATTCGTGCCTGGCTCCGAAAACGGAGGTATCCGTTGCCGTGGATCTTGGTGGCGACAAGCAGGCGGTAGATGTGGCTACTGACGGCGGGTTCGAGTCAAGCCAGCTGATTGAGCAGTCTGCCAGTGCGGCCGCTCCGGCCACGGATACCACGGTGCCTTTGATTCAACTGGCCTGGGCGCGCAGTGGTGACAAGGGGGATCACACCAACATCGGGGTGATTGCCCGCAAGGCGGAGTTTGTACCGTTTATTGAGGCGGCGTTGACGGAGTTGGCTGTGGCGGAATGGATGGCCCATACGCTGCACCCTGAGCATGGTCGGGTGACCCGTTGGGCGTTGCCGGGGTTTCAGGCCTTTAATTTCCTGTTGGAGCACAGTCTTGGTGGCGGGGGTGTTGCCAGCTTGCGGATTGATCCGCAGGGGAAGGCGTTTGCCCAGCAGTTGCTTGAGTTCCCTGTTCCGGTTCGTGCTGAACTGCTTGATTGATTTTACATTGGTGCATGCACTCTGGTGGAAGGATATGTCCGGGACACGCGGTAAATACGTCCCTGTACGCTCGACAAAAACATCCATGTTTTTGACGGTCCCGGACATATACTCCCACCAGAGCGCCCGAACATTTGAAAAGGTCCTCTTGTTATGAGCTATCAGTCTGTTTTTCACCCGAATCTCTTTCGGGATCAGGTTTTTATCGTTACCGGGGGTGGTTCCGGAATTGGGCGCTGTACCGCTCATGAACTTGCTGCGCTTGGGGCGAGGGTCGCTCTGGTTGGGCGGAAGGCTGAGAAGGTTGAGGCGGTGAAAGCCGAGATTACCGATGACGGTGGTATTGCTTCCGCTCACGTGTGCGACATCCGTGAGGAAGAGTCTGTAAAGGCGACCGTCACGGCCATCATTGAGGAACATGGCGGACTGAACGGCGTAGTGAATAACGCCGGGGGTCAGTTTCCGTCGCCGCTGGCAAACATCAACCAGAAAGGTTGGGAGACGGTGGTTCGCACGAATCTTACGGGTGGCTTTCTCATTGCCCGTGAAGCCTACAATCAGGTGTTGTCAAAAACCGGCGGCGCCATCGTGAACATCGTGGCGGACATGTGGGGCGGCATGCCTGGCATGGGGCATTCCGGCGCTGCCCGGGCAGGAATGGTGAATTTTACCCAGACAGCTGCAGTTGAGTGGGGTTGCTCCGGGGTTCGGGTGAACGCTGTGGCTCCGGGCTGGATTGCCTCCAGTGGGATGGATAACTATCCCGAACATATGAAGCAGTGGATTCGTAGCCTCGGGGATAACGTGCCTCTTAAGCGAATGGGGACGGAGTCCGAGGTCAGTGCAGCGATTTGTTTTCTGTTGAGCCCGGCGGCGGCGTTTATCAGTGGGGATTGCCTGCGAATTGACGGCGCCGCGTCCCAGGGGGGCCGGGTTTGGCCGTTCCCGAAAGCGAAGAACAATGAGCCCTTTAATGGGTTCCACCGGGCAGTCACGCCAAAAGTGTTGAGTGACGACTGAGGAGAATTCGATGCAGATACTGGAGTCCACCGTTAATCCCCAGTCGGATGACTTTCGCGCAAACGCGGAGGTGATGGAGGCGCACATTGCCACCTTCCGCGATGTGGAGCAGAAGGTACTTGATCTGGCGGAAGCGGCGCGGGAGAAGTTCACCAAGCGTGGGAAACTGTTGCCCCGTGACCGAATCAATCGCCTGCTGGATCGCGGTACGCCGTTCCTGGAGCTGTGCTCCCTGGCCGGCTACAAGATGCACGACGACAAGGATGGCAGCCTGTCCGGCGGCGGCATTATCGCCGGCATTGGCACGGTTAGTGGCACTCGTTGCCTGGTGGTGGCCAGTAACAGTGCCATCAAGGGCGGCACCATCACACCGGCGGGGCTGGACAAGACCCTGCGGCTGCAACAAATTGCCATGGAGAACAAGCTGCCGGTGGTGTCACTGTCTGAAAGCGGCGGTGCCAACCTGAACTACGCCACGGATATCTTCGTGCTGGGCGCGCGCGGTTTCGCCAACCAGGCACGCATGTCCGCCGCTGGCATTCCCCAGGTAACGGTGGTTCATGGCAATGCGACCGCCGGCGGTGCCTATCAGCCTGGGCTGTCGGACTATGTGATTGTGGTGCGGGAACAGGCCAAGATGTTCCTCGCCGGCCCTCCCCTGCTGAACGCGGCCACCGGCGAAGTCGCTACCGATGAAGAGCTCGGCGGCGCACAGATGCACGCAGAAGTGGCCGGCACGGCGGAATACCTGGCCGAGGACGACGCCGACGGCATCCGCCACGCCCGCAATGTGCTCGACGCCCTGCCCTGGAACGAGCAGTTGCCCCCGTCGCGGGAGCCAGAATGGGAAGAGCCGATCTACCCAGCCGAAGAGTTGCTGGGCGTTATTCCCAGCGACGCCAAGAAGCCTTATGACGTGCGTGAAATCCTCGCCCGCATAGCCGACGGCTCGAAGTTCATGGATTTCAAGAACGGCTACGACGACCAGACCGTGTGCGGCACCATCCGCATTGAAGGTCACTCGGTGGGCATTATCGGCAACAACGGCCCGATCACGCCTGCCGGCGCTACCAAGGCGGCGCAGTTTATCCAGCTCTGCGACCAGGCCGGCACGCCGTTGCTGTTCCTGCATAACACCACGGGTTTCATGGTGGGCACCCATTCGGAACAGAACGGCATCATCAAACACGGCTCAAAGATGATCCAGGCGGTGGCGAATTGCCGGGTGCCGAAGGTCGCAATTGTGATCGGCGGTTCCTATGGTGCAGGTAACTACGCGATGTGTGGCCGCGGCCTGGACCCACGCTTCATCTTCGCCTGGCCCAACAGCCGCACGGCGGTCATGGGCCCTGCTCAGGCGGGCAAGGTGATGCGCATTGTGGCCGAAGACAAACAGCGCCGGGGCGGCCTGGAACCAGATCCGAAAACGCTGGATTTCCTGGAGCAGGCCACGGCCAAGAAACTGGAAGACGGCTCTACGGCCCTGTTCGGTACAGCTCGGTTGTGGGACGACGGGCTGATAGATCCGCGGGATACCCGGCGGGTTCTGGCGTTGGTGCTGTCGGTTTGTCGGGAGGCTGAGGTTCGGCAGTTGCGGCCTAATTCATTTGGCGTTGCCCGCCTCTAGGGGAGCTTAGTCATGGTGGTTGGCCCCGGAGCGGGAGGCCTCCCAAAAAACGCCCTGCAGGAAGCAACGAATTTATAGACAAAGCGGCTGTGTGGGCGGGCCTTCAGAAACCGTGCGGAGCCATGGATGGCGGAGCCCGAGCGTCACATGGATGTGCCGAAGGAGCGTGTTTCTGAAGGCCCGCCCACACAGCCGCCACCCAAGCTAGAGAACGTGCACCACTACCACTTAGGCACGAACTAACATCAGGAGAACAAAAACGTGAAATTCACAGCCGAACACGAAGCCCTCAGAAAAACCGTCCGCGATTTCGTGGAGAAGGAAATCAATCCCCACTGCGACGAATGGGAAGAAGCCGGCGAGTTCCCGATTCACGATATCTTCAAGAAGCTCGGCAACCTGGGCTTGCTGGGCATTCAGAAGCCGGAAGAGTATGGCGGCATGGGGCTGGATTACAGCTACAACCTGGTGGCCGCCGAAGAACTCGGCACTGCCCATTGCGGCGGTGTGCCGCTGGCAATAGGTGTGCAGACAGATATGTGCACCCCTGCCATTTCACGCTTTGGCTCCGACGAACTCAAACGGACCTTCCTTGCCCCGGCCATTGCCGGCGATATGGTGGGCTGTATCGGCGTCAGCGAAGTCGCCGCCGGTTCTGATGTGGCGGGGATGAAAACCACCGCAAAACAGGACGGCGATGACTACGTCATCAACGGCTCCAAGATGTGGATCACCAACAGCCCCAAGGCCGACTTTATCTGCCTGCTGGCCAACACCTCTGACGACAAACCCCACAAGAACAAATCGCTCATCGTTGTGCCCATGAACACGCCGGGCATTTCCTTCAGTCCGCATCTGAACAAGCTGGGCATGCGCTCTTCCGAAACCGCGCAGATTTTTTTTGACGATGTGCGAGTGCCGCAGCGCTATCGCATCGGTGCGGAAGGCACCGGGTTCATGATGCAGATGCTGCAGTTCCAGGAGGAACGGATGTGGGGCGCGGCCAACGTAATCAAGGCGCTGGAACTCTGTATCAACAAGACCATTGAATACTGCCGCGAGCGCAAAACGTTCGGGCAGCCGTTGATCAACAACCAGGTGATTCACTTCCGCCTGGCAGAGCTGCAAACCGAGGTGGAAGCCCTGCGTGCCCTCACCTATCAGGCCTGTGAGCTGCATGTGGAAGGCAAGGATGTGACCAAGCTGGCGTCAATGGCCAAGCTGAAGGCTGGCCGGCTTGGGCGTGAGGTGACGGACAGTTGCCTGCAGTACTGGGGGGGCAATGGTTACATGTGGGAGAACCCGCTGTCCCGTGCGTTCCGGGATGTGCGGCTGGTGTCGATTGGCGGCGGTGCTGACGAAATCATGTTGGGGATTATCTGCAAGATGATGGGGACTTTGCCTGGTAAGCAGCGGGACTGATTTTTTGGATTTTGGCATTGGGGGAAGGACTGGCAGGCAGGAAGGTAGGGCCGTTTCGAGACACGCTGTGAATACGTCCATGTACGCTCGACAAAAACATCCATGTTTTTGACAGTCCCGAAACGGCCCTACCTTCCTGCCAACCAGCCCCCAGACAACGGTATTGGAGTCATGTCTATGGAAAATTTACCTCACTGCGAAACGCTAGTTCTGGAGAAACAGGGGCCTGCCCTTCACGTCACCATCAACCGGCCGGACGTTCGGAACGCCATGAGCCTGCAGATGGTGGCGGAACTGTCGACGGTGTTCAGTCAGGTTGAGAACGACGCCAGCATTCGTGCCGTGGTGATTCGCGGAGCCGGTGGCCACTTTTGTGCCGGCGGGGACATCAAGGACATGGCCGGTGCCCGGGGGCAGAAGCCTGCCGAGGGTGAGGAAGATCCTTTCTACCGGTTGAACCGGGCGTTCGGTCAGATGATTCAACAGGTGAACGAGTCGTCGAAGGTGGTGATTGCAGTCACCGAGGGCGCGGTGATGGGCGGCGGGTTTGGACTGGCCTGTGTATCGGATGTGGCGATTGCCGGGCCGACAGCCAGGTTTGGCATGCCGGAGACAACCCTCGGGGTGATTCCCGCGCAGATTGCGCCGTTTGTGGTGGAGCGCATCGGGCTGACGCAGGCGCGTCGGTTGGCGTTGCTGGGGCTGCGAGTGGACGCGGATGAGGCGTGCCGGCTGGGGATTGTTCACCAGGTGGCGGAGTCTGAAGTTGAGATTGATGAGTTGCTCGGCCATGCGGTTGACCGGGTACAGCAGTGCGCGCCGAATGCGACGGCCCAGACCAAGGCGTTGTTGCACCGCGTTGGTCACGAGTCGATGAGTGGGCTTCTGGACAGTGCTGCCGGGAAGTTTGCCGAGGCGATTCGCAGTGACGAGGGTTCCGAGGGGACTCTTGCGTTTATGCAGAAACGGCCGGCTTCTTGGGCCAAGTCAGACTGATGGTGGAGGGTCGGGATTGATCCGGCTTTCCGGGACACGCGGTGAATACGTCCCTGTACGCTCGACAAAAACATCCATGTTTTTGACGGTCCCGGAAAGCCGGATCAACCCCGACCCCAGACACCGTGCAAAACGCTCATAAAAAAAGACATGCAATTACAACAGTTGGAAGGAGCTTTGGTGGGAGGGAGGCCCTGGTTCAGGACCCTAAAAAACATGGATGTTTTTTAGGAGCCTACATGGACGTATTCACGGCGTGTCCTGAACCAGGGCCTCCCTCCCACCAAAGCGGATAACCACCCAACCATGAGACCAGCAAAAATGCTAAAAAAGCTCCTGATAGCGAACCGAGGCGAAATCGCCGTACGGGTGATCAAAACCGCGAAGTCGCTGGGATACCGGACGGTGGCAGTGTATTCCGAGGCAGACGCCAAGGCCCTGCACGTGGAATTGGCCGACGAGGCGGTGTGTATCGGACCGGCTCAGGTATCGGCGTCGTATTTGAACGCAGAGGCGATTATTGAGGCGGCGCG
>NZ_LSMM01000084.1:0-94236 GCF_001566815.1 Marinobacter sp. Hex_13 | reverse complement strand
GTAGGCCTTGGACACACCATTGAGCACGAAAGTGCGATCGTACAGCTCCGGCGTGGCGTTCAGGATGTTGCAGAACGGCTGACCGGTCCACAGGATCGGCTCGTACATGTCGTCCGTGGCGATCATGATCTGCGGATGCTTCTTCAGCACTTCGCCAATTGCCTTCAGCTCGTCCAGGCTGTAAGCCATGCCACTTGGGTTGGACGGGCTGTTGATCACGAACAGGCGGGTGCGCTCGGTGATGGCACTTTCCAGCTGCTCCGGGGTGATCTTGAATCGGGTGTCGGCGCTGGTTTCGATGATAACCGGTTTGCCTTCAGCCACCAGTACCATATCCGGGTAAGATACCCAGTACGGCGCGGGAATAATGGCTTCGTCGCCCTTGTTCAGTGTGGCCAGCGCGAGGTTGAAAAAGCTCTGCTTGCCACCACCACTTACCAGGATCTGGTTGGCTTCGTATTCCAGGCCGTTGTCCCGTTTGAACTTCGCAATGATCGCCTTTTTCAGAGCGGGCGTACCATCCACGGCGGTGTACTTGGTCTGGCCGTTGTTGATGGCTTCGATGGCCGCCTGTTTGATGTGATCCGGGGTATCGAAGTCCGGCTCGCCGGCACCCAGGCCGATAATGTCCTGGCCAGCAGCGCGAAGTTCCGCTGCCTTGTTGGTGACTGCGAGGGTGGGAGAGGGCTTGATTGCCTGTACTCGGCTGGAAAGTTGAAGGTCCAAACTTGCGCTCCTTAAAGCTGCGTCTGATAGGGCTCCGGCGGCGTCGGGGTAGTGGTTTCCACCATGTTCAGGCCGCCTTTGACGATTCAGATGGTATCATGAAGCCCGCGTGACGATAAGTTTCTCTGCAGATTGCATCTTTTGATATTCGCGGTGCAATGCGTTGCCCAGATCACTTTTGATTGAACGAAGGATGTCTCCAGACTATGGCCACTTCAGAAACCGGCGCGCTCATGAAAGACGGCGCCTTCAAGGTGGATTCCCCGTTTCAGCCAGCTGGGGATCAGCCCAAAGCCATTGATGGGCTGGTGGACGGTATCCACTCCGGCCTGGCACACCAGACGCTGTTGGGTGTGACCGGCTCGGGCAAGACCTTTACCATTGCCAACGTCATTCAGCAGGTGCAGCGGCCGACTATCATCATGGCCCACAACAAAACCCTGGCAGCCCAGTTGTACGGCGAGTTTCGTGAGTTTTTCCCGGACAACGCGGTGGAGTATTTCGTTTCCTATTACGACTACTACCAGCCCGAAGCCTATGTACCATCGTCCGATACGTTCATCGAAAAAGACGCCTCCATCAACGAACATATAGAGCAGATGCGTCTGTCGGCGACCAAGGCCCTGCTGGAGCGGCCGGATGCCATCATCGTTGCCACCGTATCCTCCATTTACGGCCTGGGTGATCCCCAGTCCTACCTGAAAATGATGTTGCACCTGGACCGGGGCGACCAAATCGACCAGCGTCACATCCTCCGGCGCCTCGCCGAGCTGCAGTACACCCGCAACGATGTCGAATTCCACCGGGCCAATTATCGGGTGCGGGGAGATGTGATCGATGTGTTTCCGGCAGAATCCGAGAAAGAAGCCATCCGCATTGAGTTGTTCGATGACGAGGTGGAAAACCTCAGTTACTTTGATCCCCTGACCGGTGAGGTTCTCCGGCGTGTGCCCCGTGTCACCATTTATCCGAAATCCCACTATGTCACGCCAAGACAGAAAGTGCTGGATGCCGTTGAGCGCATTAAGGTCGAGCTGGATGAGCGCCTGCAGCAATTAAGGGACAACAACCGCCTGGTGGAAGCGCAGCGTCTGGAAGAGCGCACCCGGTATGACATTGAGATGATGTTGGAGTTGGGCTACTGCAACGGCATCGAAAACTACTCGCGGTACTTGTCCGGTCGCCAGCCGGGCGAAGCGCCTCCGACGTTGTTCGATTATCTGCCAGCCAATGCGATGCTGGTGGTGGACGAATCCCACGTCACCATTCCCCAGATCGGCGCCATGTACAAGGGCGACCGGTCCCGTAAGGAAACTCTCGTGGAGTACGGCTTCCGACTGCCTTCTGCGCTGGATAACCGGCCCATGCGCTTTGACGAGTGGGAACGGATTGCGCCGCAGATGCTGTTCGTCTCCGCCACCCCCGGTAACTACGAAGCCGAGCATGCAGGGCAGGTGGTTGAACAGGTGGTGCGGCCAACCGGCCTGCTGGACCCGGAAATCGAAGTTCGCCCGGCCTCTACCCAGGTGGACGATCTGCTCTCGGAAATCCGCTTGCGCACTGACGTCAACGAGCGGGTTCTGGTGACCACGCTCACCAAGCGTATGGCCGAAGATCTGACAGACTTCCTGATGGAGCATGATATCCGTGTGCGTTACCTGCATTCGGACATCGATACCGTAGAGCGTGTTGAGATCATCCGTGACCTGCGCCGGGGCGAGTTTGACGTACTGGTAGGCATCAACCTGCTGCGGGAAGGTCTGGATATGCCAGAAGTATCGTTGGTGGCTATCCTGGATGCCGACAAGGAAGGTTTCCTGCGTTCGGAACGTTCGCTGATCCAGACCATTGGGCGGGCTGCGCGTAACCTCCATGGCAAGGCGATTCTCTATGGCGATCGGATCACCGGTTCCATGCAGCGGGCGATCGACGAAACCGAACGCCGCCGAACGAAGCAGGCGGCCCATAACGAGGAGCATGGCATCACGCCGCAGGGTCTGAACAAGAAGATCGCGGATATCATGGAAGGCGCCGGTGGTGGCGGTGGTCGCGGTCGCCGTAAGGCCGAGCGTCCGGGCGAGAAGGCTGCCGAGGAGGCAGAGAAGTACCGTGCCAAGGCGGGTAACCGCTCTCCGGAAGAGGTTCTCAAGGAGATCACCCGCCTGGAGGACGATATGTACAAGGCCGCTGCGGATCTCGACTTCGAGACGGCTGCCAGGTTACGGGATGATATTTCCGAGCTTAAAGAGGCTGCCTTGCGGACTGGCTAACGCCTTGGTCCTACTATGACCGCTGCCTGCAACGGTTGGATCTTGCCGTAACGGGACATGCGGTCGAACACCCGGCGGTCTACCGGCAGGTATTGCTTGTCAGCGACGGTCTCACCAACGTCCGTGTCGATTTCCGGGTCGTGCAGGTATACAAACTGATCATCCATCGCACACACCGTCACCCAGTGGGGCACGCGGCTGCGATTCAGTTGCCAGGTGCTGATCAGGATCACCGGCACGCGGCCATCGTGGAGCGCAGCCTCCATACCATCCAGGGTGAGCGGGTCGTGATGGAGTTCGATGCCGGTCTGGCCGATGTCGTAGAGAAAGCCTTCGTGCACCAGCTCCAGAACCCGCTTCTTGTCGTCGTTGCGAACCGTGTCCTTGAATAGGGCACCTTCTTTGCTGATGTAGGCGCTGGCGTGGAACCCGCGATGCCAGGCCGCCAGTGCCAGGCCGTGGGGGCCGCAGCCGCCGTGGCCGGCGAGCATAAAGATGGTGGTGGCCTCACGCCAGAGTTTCAGTTCTTCCAGGGTGGTCATCGGCTGCTGTTCATCCAGGGCCGCCATGGCCATGATCAGGGCTGCCGGGCCGCAGGAGAATTCTGTGGTCTGGGGGTAATAGGGTACCGCCGGAAATTCCCGCGAAGGTTCGTAGAACAGGATGCGACGCTCGAAGCGCAGCGCGGTGCCGTGGTCTTCGTAGTAGTCCCGATAGGTGCCGAACTGGCGATAGCCCAGGCGTTGGTAGAGCCGTATCGCCGGGGAGTTGTCTTCCCGCACTTCGAGTCTCATCACGATGCGGCCGGCGTCGACCGCCGCAGCTTCCGCCTCACGAACCAATTGCTCGCCGATATTGCGGCCGCGTTCGGCTGGCGACACCGCGATGGAATAGATTCGCGCCAGCCGGGTGGCCGCGCTCATCAACACCAGGCAGTAGCCCACAAGTTCGTCGCCGGCCAATGCGACAATCAGGCGATCCCGCGGCATATCCAGGAAGCGCCGGAAGCTGCGCCGTGAGATCCGGTCTTCGGTGAAGCAGCGGTTCTCCAGCTTTACCAGTGCGTCCAGATCATCGCTTGTGGCGTGACGAAAAGCGAGTGATGTCATAGTGAAAGAACTCTGGATAACTCAAATGTGGCGGCTTCGCCGGATTCAGCTTTGACGGCTATTATGAGTGAGTGCCGACGTTGCCGATAGCATGCAATCATGCGTAAAAGCACGCATTTCGTGCTAATTGTAGGCTAGAGCGTTCCGGCGTATTGTTGCGAGATTGTACAGGCACCGTCGACGCATGGTGGGCCTGTGTTCCCCAAGCTTCCGGCACTGCCTTCATGGAGGAATGCCACTGATGTCACGATTGTTGATTGTTGTTGACCGCGCCAAGGACTGGGCACCGTATTACCCCAGTGAAGACGTGCTGACTTTTGATCAGTATCTACAGTTTTCCGCGCCCACTTCCAGTCGGGTGCGGGTGATCAACCTGTGCCAGAGCGCCCGGTACCTCAGTCGTGGCTATTACTGTTCACTGCTGGCTGAGGCTCGTGGCCATCATGTGGTGCCGTCTGTGATGACGCTCAACGACCTCAGCCGCAAAGGGCTGTTCTCGCTGCAGTTGGATGAACTGGATGCGAGCGTGATCAATTGGCTTGAGGAAGCCGGGGCTGAGATCGAGCCCGCCGGTGACAATAACCACGCCACGCGGGAAGTGCGTGTCCGCACGTACTTCGGGCAGGCGGAACATGGGGATTTGAAGCCGGTTGCACGCGCGTTGTTTGATCGTTTCCCGTGCCCGGTTCTGGACGTGGTGTTCCGCCGTGGCAAAACCTGGCAGATAGCGTCCATGAAGCCAGGCTGTCCCGCCGACCTGAAAGGGAAAGAACAGGATGCCTTCGCGGCGGCGTTTGACCGTTTCAGCAGCATGGTCTGGCGCAAGCCCCGTACCCGCCGTCGTTATCGGTTTGATCTTGCGATGCTGGTCAACGAGGACGAGGAAATGCCTCCCAGCGACAAAGAGGCGCTGGAGAAATTCGAGAAGGCTGGCCGTAAGCTGGGGATTAACGTGGAGCAGATCGGCCGCCGTGATTATATGCGGCTGCCGGAATACGACGGCCTGTTTATTCGCGAGACTACTGCCATCGATCATCACACCTATCGTTTCGCCCGCAAGGCCGAGGCCGAGGGCATGGTGGTGATCGACGACCCGGTGTCGATCCTGCGTTGTACCAACAAGGTCTATCTGGCGGATCTGTTGAAGAACAACAAGATCCCGACACCAAAAACCCTGATTCTGTCGAAAGATCAGAAAGACAGCGCTGAACAGGTGATTCGTGATCTGGGCTTTCCTGCCGTTATCAAGATTCCTGACGGTGCCTTTTCGCGGGGAGTCACCAAGGCGGAGGATGAAAAAACGCTGCGGGCGGGCCTGAAAGAGCTGTTCAAACAATCGGCACTGGTACTGGCCCAGGAGTACCTTTACACCGATTATGACTGGCGTATCGGGGTGCTTGGCGGCCGGGCCATCTATGCCTGTAAATACTACATGGTGGAGGGACACTGGCAGATCTACCAGCACGGTGGCGCGGAAGTGGACAGTGGTGGTTTCGATACCATGCCGACGTACGAGGTGCCCCGGAACGTCATCCAGGCAGCGCTCAACGCCACACGTCTGATCGGCAATGGCCTTTACGGTGTGGACATCAAACAGTCTGGTAACCGAGTGGCAGTCATTGAGGTAAACGACAACCCCAGCATTGATGCCGGGGTTGAGGATCGATTCCTGGGAGGGGAGTTATACACCCTGATCATGCAGGAGTTCCTGTCCCGCATGGAGGAAAAGCGGCGTCGCTAGACAGACGCCCTGTCAGTTCTCGGTATGGGCGTGCCATATCCTGAGGCTGCCGAACCACGCGTAGCGGCCAAGGTCCTCGCTGATCTGACGGGCGTCAGGAAGTGCCTCAGACTCAGGAATCTCCATAAACAGTTCCATATGGACCCGGTTGCGGAGGTAATGCAGCCGTAGCCGGTTGTTGGACGGCAGGTTTTCTATGTGTTGGTGAAGTACCTCGCGGATTTCCGCTCGAGCGGGCAGTTGCTCGGAGGTCTGGGGGTGGATTTCGTCGTTCTCGGCATCAATGTGGAAATTGATGTCGAGAATGTTGTCCAGGGCATTGCGCATGGCTTTTACCACCTGCATTCCTATCTGATGCCCTTCGGAGACACTGATCTCCGGCGACACCACGAGGTGCACATCCAGCAGGATGTCATGCCCCATGCGCCTGCTGCGAAGTTCATGCACGTTGCGCACGCCGTCGGTCTTACTGGCGATGTGTTTCAGTGCTTCGGTATCTTCCGGGGACAGGCCTGTATCGACGAGTTCTTTCACGCTGTCGCGGGTGAAGCGCCAACCGATGTGAATGATGATCCCGGAGATAATCACTGCCGCGAGAATGTCCAGCCACAGATAGCCCAGCATGGCGCCGATGGTCGAGAAGAGCACCACCACGGAGGAGAGGGCATCAGTGCGGCTGTGCCAGGCATTGGCGATGATCAGGTCCGAACGGATCGCTATGCCAACCCGGCGTGTGTAGCGATAGATCCATTCCTTGCTGGCAATGGAGATGACGGCTGCCACCAACACCGGCCATTCGGGAATGTTCACAGCGCCGCCATCAAGCAGTCGCAGGGTGTTATCCCAGGCCAGGGCCGCGCCAACGGCAATGAGGATGCTGCCGAGCACCATGGTGCCCATGGTTTCTATGCGTTGGTGGCCATAAGGATGGTCCTGGTCTGGCGCTTGACGGGACACCCGCATGACACCCAGTACGACCAGGTCCGATGCGACATCCGTAAAGGAATGAATGCCATCCACCAACAGCGCCTGGGAATGAAACAGCGTTCCGGCGATGACCTTGAGAATGCCCAGTACACCATCCAGTAGCATTCCGATAACGGTTACACGCGATGCTGCCCTGCGCTCCTGGGGGAGTCCCTTGGGTTCTTGGGAGGAAAAGGTCTGCTGGTCCGTCATTGAGGTTCTCCGTGGGCCTGATCGTCAGTATAACGAACCTGCCACTGTATGTTTTATGCACATGGGCGGAATCGCTGAATGACGTAACATTCTGTGACTGAACTGCCTGTCGTGACAGAAAAGTCTCCGTAACTATTTGATATTTATAAATAAATAAACTGATCAAAAAATGATCAATCTGTAGGCTGGCGCGAATATCAAGGGTTCGGCCGCGTTGCCCCGCGATTTTCAACAGGGTTATCCACAGATTCCGTGGAAAAGGTCACAAGAGCTTAACGCTACAGACATTTAGCCGTCATATTTAAGGTGTAGGGCGATGCTGTGGAAAACTTCCGGTATACTCCGCATCGTTCTCGATCAGGGAGATTGTGTATGTATGGCATTATGCGCGAACTGCTGTTCCGGCTGCCACCGGAGACTGCTCATAACCTGACGTTGTCGGGGCTCGATATGGCAGGAAAGCTCGGGTTGCTCCAGGCGCTCGTCAGCAAGCCGGAGCCGCTGCCAACCAAGGTGATGGGCCTGGAGTTTCCCAATCCCGTTGGGCTGGCTGCAGGGCTCGACAAGAACGCTGATCATCTGGATGCCCTGGGCGCATTGGGATTTGGGTTTATCGAAGTAGGCACTGTCACGCCTCTGGCTCAGCCCGGCAACCCGAAGCCGAGAATGTTCCGGCTCCCTGAGCACAGCGCCATTATCAATCGGATGGGTTTTAACAATCATGGCCTTGAGCACCTGCTGGATCAGGTGGACAAGCGTCGTTACGCCGGCGTACTGGGTATCAATGTCGGCAAGAACAAGGCCACACCCAACGAGGAATCCGAGTCAGATTATCGCAAAGGTATCGCGGCGGTGTATTCCCGCGCTGACTACATCACGGTGAATGTATCATCCCCCAATACGCCCGGTCTGCGGGATCTTCAGTTTGGCGACTCTCTAAAGGGCCTGATGCACGCCATCAAGGAGGAGCAGGCACGTTGTGAGAAGGAACATGGGCGCTACGTGCCGTTGGCGGTGAAGATCGCCCCGGATATGGACGACGACGGAGTGCGCTTTGTGGCCAACGCTCTGAAAGAGTCGGGGCTGGACGGTGTCATAGCCACCAATACCACCATCAGCCGCGAGGCCGTTGCCGGGCATCGGTACGCGGAAGAAGCTGGGGGGCTCAGCGGGGCGCCGGTAAAGGCGTCTTCCACCCGGGTGATTCAGGCTCTGTATGCGGAACTGGGAGAGTCGTTACCGATTATCGGGGTAGGCGGCATTACCGACGGTGACAGCGCGGCTGAGAAAATTCGTGCCGGCGCAAAGTTAGTGCAGATTTATACCGGTTTTATCTATCGCGGTCCGGCGCTGATCCGGGAGTCGGTCGACGCGATTCGGCGTCTGACTTGATGCGGTGGTGAGAACGGTGTGCCATGAGGTGTGCCAGGAAGTGAGGCCAGAAATAAAGTGGGCCCGCTTAGCGGGCCCGTGCGGGGAATAAACCCCGTGGCGTTTCATCGCATGGTACGGGTCGGGAGGACCCGTTTGGGTTGCTCTGGGTACTGCGCCAAATTGTGTGTTGTTGAAAGATCAGATTAAAGATTCGGGGTGCTGACAAACAACGTTATGCCGTTACGTTTGCCAGTCTGTGGATGCCGGATACGCCGGTCATGCCCTCCCATTGATCTGTGCGGCCTTCTCGCCACCCGTTGAGCCATTCCTGGCGAACTTCCGGCTGTTCCAACGGGCAACTGTCTTTTGCTTTACCGGACACGCCGGCCAGGTAACCCCGTTTGAATGCACGAGCGTACATATCTCTTTTCTGTCTTTTCATGCCGTTCCTCACTGATGGATTAACAGAACAAGCGTGTACACATCTGCCGTGGCCGAGACTTGGGGCAACCCTTCCGGGGTAACCCACTATTGTCAGGTATGGCCAGAGCAGTCAGGATCCTGTTAACAGAGAGCCCTTTGTTGGCTCCCCGGAACGACGCGTCACCTACAAGGTAAGACTAAGCCAGCGCCCTTGTACACTATTTATTTCATCTATATGAAGCTTCTCTTATAGTTGTGTGACATAACAAGCCAGTGAAAACCTCGGAAAATGCGCTAATCCCACGACCTTAGCCATCGTAGAAACGACTCAGGAGTCGAACGTGTCAGACCTTAACTTTTTCGTAACCTGCCCCAAGGGCCTGGAGTATTTGCTGGAGGACGAACTGCGTACCTTCGGCATGGACCCGGTCCGGAACGCACCGGCAGGTGTCTGGGCCAACGGCACCCTTGAAAGTGGCTATCGTGCCTGCCTGTGGTCGAGGCTCGCAAACCGGGTCATCCTTCATCTGGCGGACGTGGATGCCACCTCCGGTGACCAGATGCTGGGGGGGGTGACGGATCTGGAGTGGCAGCAGCATATTCCGATGAATGGCAGTTTCCGCGTCAACTTTGTGGGTCAGAACGAAGCCATCCGAAACACGCAATATGGTGCCCAGCGAGTCAAGGATGGCATTGTGGACCGTCTGCGCAGTGCCAGTGGACAGCGGCCTTCCGTGGACGCCAAAAACCCGGATGTAACGGTATCCGCACGCCTGAATCGCGGCAAACTGTCGGTAGGCATCGACCTGAGCGGCGACAGCCTCCATAAGCGGGGCTATCGCACGGAAAAGGGGGCAGCGCCACTGAAGGAAAATCTGGCGGCGGCTCTGCTGACGAGGTGCGGTTGGCCGGAGCTGGCGAAAGCCGGCGGCGATTTCATCGACCCTATGTGTGGTTCCGGCACGCTGGTGATTGAGGCTGCCATGATGGCTCTGGATCTGGCGCCCGGCCGCAAGCGCGAACGTTTCGGTTTTGAGCGTTGGCTGGGCCACCAGCCGGACCTGTGGTTGTCACTGCGCCAGGAAGCCGAGAAGCGCGCCTATACAGGCAAGCAGGGCATTGAGGGGCGCGTTCCTGCCTTCCTGGGCTTTGACCAGGATCGAGGGGTGATACAAACCGCAGGGAACAACCTGCAACGGGCTGGCCTGGAAGGCATCGTAACCATCAAGCAGCAAGGAGTTGACCAGTTCAGCCGCGAAGAGGCCTGGGCCGAGACTGGCCTGGTGTTGGTTAACCCTCCCTACGGCGAGCGCCTGAGCGAACGCAAGGAGCTGGGCGGTCTTTATCGCAGCCTGGGTGAAGCCGTTAAGGAAGCGTTGCCGGGCTGGCGGTTTGGCGTATTCACCGGTGCGCCCGAGTACGGCAAATCCATAGGCCTTCGCAGCTACAAGCAGTACCGTCTCTACAACGGCAAGTTGCCGGCGCAGTTGCTGTTGTTCAACGTGGATGACGCCAGCGCCATGACACCGCGGGAGCCCGATGTACCTGGCGAGGTGACGCCTCGCATCGCCAATGAAGAGCGCGCTGCGATGCTGCGCAATCGCCTGAAGAAAAATATGAAGACCGTCGGCCAGTGGGCCCGCAAGCAGGGTATCGGCTGTTACCGCCTGTATGACGCCGATATGCCCGAGTTTGCACTCGCTATTGATGTCTACGAGGGTCGTGTCCACGTTCAGGAGTACGCTGCTCCCAAGTCAGTCGACGAGCGTTCCGCACGGGAACGGTTGGCCGAGGCTCTGGCGGTGATTCCCGACGCCATCGGTGTCGAGCGGGAAGACATGGTCTGCAAGCAACGACAGCGGCAGACAGGTACCAGCCAGTACGAAAAGCAGGCAGCCAGCGGAGAGTTTTTCAACGTTCACGAACATGGTTGTGTTCTGAAGGTGAACCTCAAGGATTATCTGGATACGGGCCTGTTCCTGGACCATCGACCAGTACGCAACTGGATTCAGCAGAATGCTGCGGGCAAGCGGTTCCTGAATCTTTTCTGTTATACCGGAGCGGCCACCGTGCACGCAGCGGTCGGCGGCGCGACCCGTTCACTGAGCCTGGACATGTCGAAAACCTATGTGAACTGGGCTCAGGAGAATCTCGCGCTTAACGGTGCGGATGCATCCCATCACCGGGTGGAGCAGGCGGATTGCCTGGCGTGGCTGGCGGGCAAGCCAACCAGCGATCAGCGTTTTGACCTGATTTTTATGGACCCGCCCACCTTCTCGAATTCCGCCCGCATGGCCGGGGTACTGGATATTCAGAAAGACCATGGCAGGTTGATACGCCAGGCGATGCAGCGGTTGACCTCAGAGGGCCTGCTGATTTTCTCGACCAACTTCCGGCGCTTCAAGCTGGATGAGAGCCTGGAAGAGGAGTTCGCCATTGAAGAAGTGACCCGGGATACCCTGGACCGGGATTTTCAGCGCAATGCCCGAATTCACCGGTGCTGGCAGGTCAGAACTCGTATTTAAAACCGGTTGAGAACTGGAAGGTGTTCGCGCCGGTTTCGGTGTCTTCAAATAACCGGCCACCTTCCAGGACGATGAAACCGTTATCGATAACCTCGAAATCCAGGCCAAGCAGCCAACTCACGCTGAAGGAACTGTCCGGATATTCGTCCGCGATTGAGGCGTAGGGCGAGTCATCGTCAGGATCGGCTTCCCGGGCCTTGCCCAGCGGAGTCAGAGTGGCAACCCCCTGGACGTGGGAAAACCCGAACTGGGCATAGGCGTTGGCGTAATCGGTGATCGGGTAATGGCCGCCGATGTACCAACTGGCGAAGTACTCGATGTCCAATTCCAGTTCGTTGTCGATTTCGGCGGTGGTGGTACCCGCACCTGCGCGGATCTCCACGTGAAAATACTCGGAAATATGCGTTCCAAGCACCATGGATCCTGTGGTTGACCAGGCTGTTTCGAGGGTGTTCTGGCCTACAGACCGGTGGTTGAGTCCGGTGGCCAGAATGCCGACGTAGGTCATGCCTTCGCGGGGAACTTTATCCTGTGCGCTGGCCATGACCGGTGTGAGCAATGCTGCGGAAAGCGTGGCGGCCGTGAAGAGGTGTCGCAACAGCGTGTTCATTGTTATTGGGCTTCCTGGCGTTGTCGGATTCCGACAGATTCTGCCTTCTGTAACTGTTTGTTACGTCGACACAAGTCACAGTTCGCATTGCCAGCGACGTTGTAGGATGGGGTTCAGTCGAAGAAGCCTTCCTCACGTGCAATCAATAACAGTGCATAGACCCCGTTTTCGGGCAGTTGAGGTTCCAGGCCTTCGTCGGACAGCAGTTGCCTGCGTCGGTCGTCCAGCGCTTCCCGGGGCAGGGACGTGACCAGTTCTTCCATGCCCGCGATTTCGAAGGGCGCGTCCATGGCGACGGCGGTGAAGATCAGATCCACCAGGATTTCGTCCGGGTCCATGCCGTCCACGTAAACCGTCTGGTCGGGCAGGTCCTGATGAAGCTCCTGGGCCAGTTCGATCAGGGGTACGCCCTGTTCTTCCAGGTAGAGCAGGTCGATATCGCCCAGGTCGGCGTCTTCCGGTATCCATTCGTCGGCCGGGGCGATGACGACGGTTTTCATCTGACCGTCTTCCAGTGACCAGGCCATGGCCACGGGGAACAGAACGTCGTCGGTCTGGCAGTATTCGATATCAAGAAAACGCGGTGCGGGCAAGGTACACTCTCCGGGTAGCCGGGCTGCGCGGGCAGCCGTTTTGTACGGATATGACGTCGGGCGCCATCATGCCATACTGGCGCCGCAATTATCAGTTTATCAGGGACATCATGGAACACGCTGAATTTAACACCAATCTGCTCGAATTTCTGAACGCATCACCGACCCCCTGGCACGCTGTAGCCAGTATGAAGCATCGTCTTGATCAGGCGGGTTTCAAGGCCCTGGATGAGAAAGAAGACTGGGAACTGGAAGCGGGGCAGGGCTATTACGCCATCCGTAACGGCTCATCCATCGTGGCGTTCCGCACTGGTCGCCGCGACCCCGCGGAAGCCGGTATTCGTATGGTGGGTGCCCACACCGACAGCCCCTGTCTGAAGGTGAAACCTAACCCGGAACTGCGCCGCAAGGGGTTTTTCCAGTTGGGTGTGGAAGTGTACGGCGGCGTGTTGCTGAATCCCTGGTTTGATCGTGACCTGTCCCTGGCGGGTCGGGTCACTTACGTGGATGAGTCCGGGTCGGTGAAAGACACACTGATCAATTTTCGCAAGGCCGTGGCGTATATACCCAGCCTCGCCATTCATCTGGACCGGGAAGCCAACAGCAATCGCACGGTTAATCCACAAACCGATCTTCCGCCGGTATTGATGCAAGTGCCGGAGGACGACACCACCCGCTTCACCGATCTGCTGACCGACCAATTGGCCACGGAGGCCCCGGGTGTCCGCGTTCGTAAAATTCTGGGCTATGAACTTGGCTTTTACGACGCCCAGCCAGCATCGCTGGTGGGGCTGCGCGAGGACTTCATTGCATCGGCACGGCTGGATAACCTGCTGAGCTGTTACATAGGGCTGCAGGCTTTGATTGAATCTTCCGGAGACGAACCGGCGCTGCTGGTGTGCAACGACCACGAGGAAGTGGGCAGCATGTCGGCGGAAGGGGCTCAGGGGCCGTTCCTGTCAGCGGTTCTGGACCGTTGGTGCGGTACGGGTCGGGCGCGCGCGATTGCCCGCTCGATGATGATCTCTGCGGACAATGCTCATGGTGTCCACCCCAACTACATGGACCGGCACGACGAGAACCACGGCCCGCTTCTGAACCAGGGGCCAGTGATCAAGGTCAACCATAACCAGCGTTACGCCACCAACAGCCGCTCAGCAGCGTTGTACCGCCACATCAGTGATGAGCTTGACCTGCCATATCAAACTTTTGTGGTGCGCAGTGACATGGGGTGTGGAAGCACGATTGGCCCGCTCACTGCCGGTAATCTTGGGGTGACAACGCTGGATATCGGTGTGCCACAGTTTGGCATGCACTCAATCCGGGAAATGGCAGGAACCAGAGATGGGGTGACGTTGTTCCGGGTGCTGCGGGAGTTCATGCAGCGAGAGGAGGTGCTGTAAATGGCTCCCCGAGCTGGGCTCGAACCAGCGACAAACGGATTAACAGTCCGTTGCTCTACCAACTGAGCTATCGGGGAACAAAGTCGGAATGGCGCGCATAATAGGGACTTTGCCCGGCGGCGTCAACCCCATGAATTGAAAGGTTAAATTTTGTACGACCACAATCTGTATTACAAGCCACCGCTGTGGTTGCGCAATGGCCACGTCCAGTCTGTCTGGCCGACTCTGTTTCGCAAGGTGTCACTGACAGAGCCGGTCAGGGAATCGCTGCCAACAGAGGACGATGACGAGTTACATCTGGATTGGTATCGCCAGGGGAACGACCGGTTGGCGGTGTTATCCCACGGCCTGGAAGGGCACAGTCAGCGTCCTTACATGCAGGGATTGGCGCGGGCGCTGTTGAACGACGGCTGGGATGTATTGGCCTGGAACTTTCGTTCGTGCGGCGGTGTGATGAACCACCAGCCCCGCTTTTACCACAGCGGCGCAACCGGCGACCTGGACAGGGTCGTGCAGCATGGACTTGCTCAGGGGTATGGAAAAGTGATGCTCTCGGGCTTCAGCATGGGCGGTAACCTCACTCTGCTATACCTCGGGCAGAAGTCAGAGCAGGTGGATAGCCGTATCTGCGGCGCTATCACCTACTCCGTACCCTGTGACCTGGCCGGCAGTGCCGATACGCTGGCCCGGCCCAGCCGGCGTATCTATATGCAACGTTTTCTGCGTGACCTTCACGCGAAGATGGAAGAGAAGTCGAAACGATTCCCGGGGCTGATCGATATTACCGGGTTCGAAAAGATTCGCAGTTTCCATGAGTTTGATGATCGCTACACCGCCCCGTTACACGGTTTCCGAGATGCCAGGGACTATTGGGACAACTGTTCTGCCTTGTGGACTTTAAAGGACATCCGTGTGCCGGCGCTGATGGTTAACGCTGCCGATGACCCGTTCCTGTCCCGGCAATGTTTTCCAGAATCCCGTGCGCAACTGGGCGCTTACGTGAGGCTGGAAGCGCCCCGCTGGGGCGGCCATGTCGGCTTTGTTGAGCACGTTCAGGATGGCTATTACTGGTCGGAGCGGCGGGCTGTGGCGCATGCCCGCACGCTGGTGGCTTAAAGCAGGGCTATTCCCTGAGCATGGGTTCCAGTACTGGCCAGATGTTATCGAGCAACTGACCCTGCGCTTCTGCCGTTGGATGAATGCTATCGCCCTGCATCATGCCTTCCTGGTCATAGATACCTTCCAGGAAAAAGGGGAGTAGTTCGGTCTCGTACTGGTCAGCAAGTTCGGGGTAAATGTCCGCGAAGGCGCGGGTATATCGCTGACCGTAATTGGGCGGAATCTGCATGCCCACCAGCAGGGTTTCGGCGCCCGCCTCCTTTACCTGCTCAATCATCCGGGCCAGGTTCTGGCGGATAACGTTGGGCGGAAATCCCCGCAAGCCATCGTTACCACCGAGCTCGATGACAACAACGGCGGGTTCGTTCTTATCCAGAAGATCCGGCAGGCGGCGCAGACCGCCGTCGGTGGTTTCGCCGCTGATGCTGGCGTTCACCACCTGCCAGTGGTCCAGGCCCTCGCCCTCGAGCCGTTCCTGAAGCAGAGCCACCCAGGATTCCCCGGTTTGCACGCCATAGGCTGCGCTGAGGCTGTCGCCAACGATCATCAGTGTGCTCTGGCTGGCCTGAGCCTGGGCACCAACACACATTAAAGCGAGAAAAACTATTGATCTCAGGCGTAAAAATACCGTATGCATAGAGGTCCTGTGTTCAAGACAACCGTTGTGGAGAGCTCGTGAGCGACTTAAGTGATCACAAACCGGATAATGTTAGCCCCATGCTGAAAGTCAGTAACCTGACGCACAAGGTCAGCCTGGAGACAGATACGTTGACGATCTTGCAGGGGGTCAGCCTGGAAATCAACCGGGGTGAATCCGTCGCCATTGTCGGGCGCTCCGGCTCCGGGAAAACCACGTTGTTGGGGCTGTTGGCCGGATTGGATACCCCATCTGATGGCACCGTTGAACTTGATGGTTCGGTGATCAGCAAGCTCAGTGAGGATGAACGCGCGAAACTCCGGTCCCGCCGTGTTGGCTTCGTGTTCCAGTCATTCCAGTTATTGCCGGCCCTGACCGCGCTGGAGAACGTTATGCTGCCGCTGGAGCTGGGCGGTTTCGATTCTCCGAAAGCCAAAGCAAAGGAGTTACTGGAACGGGTCGGGCTTGGCGAACGGCTCTCTCACACCCCGAGGCAGCTTTCCGGTGGCGAACAGCAGCGGGTGGCCATTGCTCGCGCCTTTGCCTCCGAGCCGGCCATCCTGTTTGCCGACGAACCCACGGGCAATCTCGACAACCGCACTGGCGCTGACGTATCCGACCTGTTGATGACCCTGAATCGGGAGCAGGGCACAACATTGGTCATGGTGACCCACGACGAACGGCTTGCCGCCCGCTGTGGCCGACAATTCAATATCGAGGCCGGTGTATTGACCGAGCCCTCGACGGCCCCTCAGCCAGAAGCGGTGAACTGATGGCGGCTTCAAAGAAACTCATGTCGGTCAAACGTGACTGGCGGGAACGGGATGTTCGTGTGGTGCTCTCGGCACTGATCATCGCGGTTGCCACGGTAGCAACCATTGCCCTGTTCGCCAGCCAGTTGCAGCGTACCCTGGTGTCGTCAGCCAGCTCTTTTCTTGCCGCGGATCGCCAACTGGAAGCGGAAAACGGCCGCCCGATTCCTGAGGGTTGGATGCAGGAAGCCGAGCAAAGAGGGCTGGAAACGGCCCGTATGGTCGAATTCTCCACGATGGTCTTTGGTGCCGGGAATTTCCAGCTGGTGTCGGTCAAAGCGGTGAACAACGCATACCCGCTGCGGGGCGAAGTGGAATACCAGGAGGGTGCGGAGGCGCCGAGGCAAACGGTTGCCCATGGACCTGCGCCGGGCGAGGTCTGGATCAACCCGCGTTTGCTGCGACTCCTGGAGCTCGAATTGGGAGACACCCTGGAGGTTGGCAATCAGGGGCTGATCATTTCTGGCCTGCTGGTGCGTGAGCCGGACGGCGGCTTCAATATGTCCGCTCTGGCGCCGCGGGTAATGATGCACGTGGATGACGTTGGCGCCACCGGTGTGATTCAGGAGGGCAGTCGGGTTGAATACGTGTACCTGTTTGCCGGTGAAGAAGCGCTGCTCGACGATTACTACGGTTGGCTGCAGCCACGTCTGGAGCCCAGCCACGAGTGGGAGGGTGTGCGAGACGGCGAGACCTTCTCCCGCTCCCTGGAACGGGCTGAGCGTTTTCTGTTGCTGGGTGGCAGCCTGGCGGTGATGTTGGCGGCGGTCGCCGTGGCGGTCGCCAGCCGTCAGTACGCGTTATCGCAACGGGATACTGTCGCGCTGTTGAAAACCCTGGGGGTTCGCAGCCAGGGAATAGGCCGCCTGTACCTGCGTCGATTGGCTCTGTGGGGTATTGTTGGTGCCGTTGGCGGCCTGTTGGTGGCCTTACCTCTGTATTGGCTGCTGTCCAGCGTGTTGGGGGATGTGCTGGAGCGGCAGATAGACTACCAGATTGATCCCAATGCGTTGGCGCCGGCGTTGTTGACAGCGCTGGTGTCGCTGTTTGCCTTTGCGTATCCGCCCATCCGAAGGCTGCGGAATGTACCGGCGATGCGGGTGTTGCGAAGCCAACCTGGCGAATCCGGCCGCGAAGCGATTCCCGACCTGGTGATTGCAGTCGTCGCAATCTTTGGCTTGGTATGGATGTATGCCAGGGAAGTGTCCCTGGTGTTGTCCCTGCTTGGTGGGCTTGCCTTGCTGCTCGGTACTCTGGGCCTGCTTGGGTGGTTGATGGTCACTACGCTGCGCCGCATCAGTGGTGGTGGGAACGCCTGGCGGCTGGCACTTGTGGGTCTGTACCGGCATCGCCGAGCCAGCCTGTCCCAGATTGCGGTCTTCGCCATGACGTTGATGCTGGCGGCCACGCTGATCCTTGTCAGAACGTCCCTGCTGGACGACTGGCAGTCGCAATTGCCTGAAGACACGCCCAATCACTTCCTGATCAACATCGCCCCGGAGGCGGTGGATGAGGTGGATGCATTCTGGGCGGAACGCGGGCACCCACTGGAGAAGCTGTATCCCATGGTCCGTGGCCGGCTTACCGAGTTGAATGGGAAGCCGGTGAAGGAAGCCGTGACCAAGGACGAGCGGGTCGGTGCCCTTAACCGCGAGTTAAACCTGACCTGGATGGAAGAATTGCCGGAGGACAACGGCATTGTTGCTGGCCAATGGTTCACGAACGGGCAGACCGACGGTGTCTCCATTGAAGCGGAACTGGCTGGAAAGCTCGGTGTAGAGGTGGGGGACGAGCTTGGCTTCACCATTGGCTCGGAGAAGATCACGGAAACCGTGACCAGTGTTCGTACGGTCCAGTGGGACAGCATGAAACCCAATTTCTACATGGCGTTTCCTCCGGGAGGTGGGCTGGAAGACATGCCCGCCACGTGGATTACGGCATTCTATTTGCCGGCAGACCTGAAATCCCAGCTCAACGATTTTTCACGCCGGTTTCCCACGGTTTCCGTACTTGAAATCGACCATGTGATTGAGCGTATTCAGGAAATCGTACGGCAGGTTACCCAGGCTATCGAAGCGATATTGGCGTTGATCCTGGCCGCCGCTCTCGTTGTAATGGCTGCGGTAGTCAGTGCCACTATGCAGGATCGGCAACGGGAAGGTGCACTGCTGCGGACTCTGGGCGGCCGACAGACACTGCTGGTAAGGAGTACCATGCTGGAATTCGCGTTGCTGGGATTCTTTGCCGGTATTCTCGGCGTTGCGGCTGCGGAAGGCGCCGTCTGGGCGTTGCAGTTCCGCATGTTTGAAGGCGAGTTCCGTTGGCACTGGCAGACCATACTGCCCATCCCACTGTTCAGTGCCCTGGTGTTGGCGCTGTTCGGTCGCTGGCAACTGAAGCCCGTATTGAGCGTATCGCCGATGCTCCTGCTCAGGCGACTTGAATAACAGAGGCGATTCGGGAGTTAACGGTAGTTGGAGAGAATTTCATCCAGTGTGCCGTTCTCCCGGAGGGCTTGGAGTTCCCGGTTAAACGCGTTGGCAAAAGGTGCCCACTCCTTCCGGAGCATCAGTCGGAAACCGTATTCGCTGAGCTTGGTCGAGGTAGTGGTGAACTCTCTCTGGAGCCCCTCGTTCCTCAGGATCCACTTGCCAACCAGGCGATCTGCGATCGCGGCGTCGAGATCTTCGCCATGGAGAACGTACAGGAACATGTCCCGGTCCTTGGAGACGTCAAAGCGCCTGATGTCTCCTGACTCAAAGTACGGTTCCAATGCGGGGTAATGGTAACCGAGGTGGGTTACCAGGGTTTTCGAAAGCAGATCTTCAGGCACTTCAAACTGAAACGCTGAGTCTTTCGGCACAAACAGGACTTCTTCAATATTCACCACGGGATCTGTGAAGACAAAATCCTCGGGGTTGTCAGTCCATTCCTTCGCCCGGGTGGTGCCGTCTATGTAGCCGTCCATCAGCATCTGATCGACCCGTTTGCGGGGAATTTTTTCGGCGACAACGCGATAATCCAACTGCTTAGCCACCAGGACAACCACGTCCCACATGATGCCGGACTGTTTGTCGCCTTCTGTGATCAGGTAAGGGGGGTAGCCATTCGGCGAGACGTTAAATCGGAATACTCGCTCTGCGTCCTGTGAGGGAGCTTCCTCGTTAGCGAATGCAGTTGCGCCGCAGAGGGACGTAAACAGGAGTGCCAGTGACGCAAAAGAGATCAGGATGTGCCGACTGGATGAGTCTTTGCGCATAGATGCGAGGCTCTGTTTCAAGGAGATATTCTAATCCGGCTACATCCCTGCCAGCTACTGCGGAATTGTCACTGTTTATCCTGTCAATTTCAATGACATGATTTGAATGTTTTTGTAGCGTTGAGTGTCGGCCTGTATTCCCTGAAAGGCCTGAAACACCCGGCCTGAGCCGGGTGCCGGGCGTTACCCGATCAGGCCCAGGCGCGCTTCAGAACCGCGCGAGCATCTTCGAGGCTAACCTCTTTCGGATTGAACATCATGGCGCCGTCGTCCATGGCCATTTCGGCGATGGTATCAAGCTGGTGCTCCTCAACGCTGCCGGTTTCCTTGAGAGTGCGGGGCAGTTTGCAACGTTTGTGGAGCTCGTCTCGCAGTTTGCGCAGGGCTGATATGCTGGCTTCTGCGCGGCGGCTGGCCGGTGTGGCGGAATAGACATCGGGTCCTTCAAGGTAGAGCAGCAGCTCGCCCAGCGGTGCCCGGATCGACTCGAGGTTGTACTCCAGTACGTAAGGCAGGTACAGGCTCATGCACAAACCATGGGGCAGGTGGCAGATGGCGCCGGTGGCGTGCCCGAGGGCGTGAACCAGTCCCACCATGGAGTTCGAGAACGCGATACCAGCCATGGTGGAGGCCTGCGCCAGCTCCAGCCGGCCATCGCTGTCCTTCGGGTTATCCATGACCTGCAGCAGCGAGGTGCTGATCTTTTTGACCGCCGCTGTGGCATAGGCATCACTCAGCGGGTTCTTGGCCATGCAGGTAAAGGCTTCGGTGGCATGGGTCATGGCGTCCATGGCGGTGGCAGCCGTGATGTGCGGAGGCAGTGTCAGTGTCATCCTGGGATCGATCACGGCCGCATTGGGCAGCAGGAATGACGAAGTGAAGGGGAGTTTCACCGATTTGGTTGTGTCAGTGATGACGGCTACCGACGTTACCTCCGAGCCTGTACCGGCGGTGGTAGGAACCACCAGGAACGGTTTCAGGGGATGTTTGATCACCCCCGCGCCGCTGTAGGCGGCAATGTCATCTCCGCCTTCTGACACCAGAATGTTCACGGCCTTGGCGGTATCGATGGCAGAGCCACCACCCACCGCAATGATGGAGTCGCATTTCTCGCTACGATAGATGCCGGCAATGTCCCTGACCACGTCGGTGGACGAATCCGGCGGTACATCGTCGTAGATGCTGATAATTTCCAGCCCGCTTTCCTCGCAGGCCGCGACTACCGGGTCCAGAAGGCCGGCGGCTCTGACACCCTTGTCGGTTACGATCATCGGGCGCTTGGCGGCGAGGCCGGTGAGCTCGTAAGGAATATGCTCAAGAGCCGCTTTGCCGGCGATGACTTTGACCGGGCAGAAAAACTCGTAATATTGGTTCGTCATTATGCTCTTACCGTCTCGACAAAATGGGTTGCAACCTTGAGGTAGATACGGGCTGCGCTGAGGAGTTTCTCAGGCAGGTGAAGGTTTGAGGGGTATTCCTTTACCGCACGTTTCGCCACCAGCTTGGGCAGGATGAAGGTTTCAAGCCGATTGAGGACGCGGGTCATGCGAATGGCATAACTGATATCGCCATCCACCAGCATGCGGTCATTGGCGAACGCCACCGAGGTTTTCTCCTGGAACGAGAGCACCAAGAAGGCGTGAGCGATGTGCTTGAACTGAATGGACAGGTCCACCGGGCGAGGTGCGGAGTCCCCATGGTAATGAAAGCGGCCATTCCCGGTGTGCTCAACAATGAGTCGTGACCCGTCTGGCATCACCATCATTTCAAACAGGAAGCCATCGGGCAGGGCCCGGGCTTCCTTTTGCACCGCAGAATCAATTTCACTGACAGCCTGGAGCGCGCGCCCCATCACCTGGAACATCAGCTCCACATAAAGCCGCCGGGCCTGGAACACCATCGGCTGGATACGTTTCGCAAGCATGGCAATCGTCCGATTGTTGTTTAAGTACATCGATTTTTAGAGTTATTGCTCTAAAAGTCAATGCGGACGATGACGTCAGTTCTGCGTCAGTTGGGCCAGCTTGCGTTTTGCTTCCTCGGCCACCTCACCGCCGGCCTCTGCTGCGGTGCTGTAATACTGGATGGCTTCCTGGCGTTTACCCTGCTTGACAGCAACATCACCCAGCCGCAGGTAGGCGATTGATGTCGGCACAACCTGATTGGCCTGGCTCAGGTGTTCGCGGGCTTTTTCATAATTGTTCAGCTCCAGGGCATTCAGGCCGCTGTGAAGCTGGTAAGTGAACATCTCCGGATACAACGACGTGGCCTTGTCGAAGTCTGCGGCGGCTTTATCAAGGTTTTCTTTGGCCCGGTAGATGCGCCCACGAAGTGAGTAGAAAGCGGCTTCTTCCGGTTCTACCTTGATGGCCTCATTCACTTTGGCGAGAGCTTCGTCCAGCTTGTCGTTGCTGGCCAGTTTCATGGCTTCGTCATAGGCATCGTAAGCAGGCTGGCGGCTGCGCAGGAACGACAGCTTTTTCTCGTAGGTTTCTTCGCCCCGATAGCCGCCCGCGCCAATTTTATTGACCAGTTCCTGGTTCTCACGAACGCGTTTCTGTGACGGCGGGTGAGTGGCGAACATGCCTTCAATGAAACTTGTGTCACGGTCCTCAGAGAGCCGCACAAACACTTCCTGCAACTCCACCGCTGCCTGTGGGTCGTATCCGGCGGCTTTCATGTAACGAATGCCGTAGTGGTCGGACTCCAGCTCATCACCCTGGCTGTATTGGGCGAGTGCGAGTTGCGCCCCCATGGCCGCGCCGCCCATAATCAGGCCGGCCCATTCGTTATCAGAGAGGGCAAAACCCAACCCCGCCACGCCTGCGCTGATCAGCATGCCTTGCTGCATGCGCTGGACACTGTGGCGAGCGGCGGCGTGAACAATTTCATGGCCAAGGACTGATGCCAGCTGGGCTTCATCTTCCAACTCCATCAACAAGCCACGGTTGATGGCAATCTTGCCACCCGGGAGCGCCCAGGCATTGGGCACACTGCTGTTCAACACCACGAACTCGTAGGGCAGGTCGGGCCGATCACTGACCTTTGCCAGCTTCTGGCCTACCTGGCTGACGTACAGATTCAATTCCGGGTCGAGATAGAACTGGCCGCCCTGGGTTTGCTGAGTGGGCTTGTACTGCTCACTGCCAATGGAGAGTTCCTGGCTCTCGGGAATCAATGACAGCTGCTTTTCGCCGGTTACCGGGTTGACTGAACAACCGGCGAGGAAGGCCACCAGCACAAAAACGGAAAGATGTCGAAAGCCTTTGTGAACGTTCACGATAAACTCCTTGTTTGAATACCTGGGCAGACCCTGGCAGATATCCGCGGTCGCCATTGCTGGGCATTGGGATGTTTATACCATATCCCTGTGAGCGCCTGTGATACTACCCGTAAGAGCTTGTTGTGTGGAGGCTTTGTCGGCTTTGCGGTATGATCAAAGACTCCAATTCCCGTTTTATACCGCATCCGGAACGACTTCATGAGCAACTATCTGGAACTCATTGCCCTGGTCTGGTTTTTGATCTGCTGGCTGGGCTATTCCGAGTATTCCAGGCGCAAGGCCAATGATCGACCCTGCCTGTCCAACACACTCGACCTATACCGAGAAGACTGGATGCGCGTGATGCTCCGCCGGGATAACCGCATATCCGACGCGTCCGTGGTTGGCAATCTTGAGCGCAACGGGGCCTTTTTTGCATCCAGCTGCCTGTTGATCCTGGCCGGTATCATTACTGCGCTGGGATACACCCAAGAGGTCATGGAAGTGTTCAGTACCATGCCGTTTGGCACCTTGCCCAGCCGGGAAATCTGGGAAATGCGGATGGTCGTGTTGATGGTGATTTTCATCTACGCGTTCTTCAAGTTCACCTGGTCCATGCGGATGTACAATTTCGTCTCCGTGCTGATTGGCAGTGCACCGCTGACAACCGATACCAAGGCAAGTCCTGCTGCCCGGGAAGCCTTTGCAAAGAGCGCCGGAAGGGTTTGCAATCTTGCGGGCGATGCCTTCAACCTTGGGTTGCGCTCTTACTATTACGCGTTGGCCGTGGTTTCCTGGTTTATCCACCCGCTGGTATTCATGGGTGCCTCTACCTTGATCGTCATCGTTCTGTACCGTCGGGAGTTCCGTTCTACCGCGCTGAGGGCGCTGCGAGACGGCAAGGTGTTCGAGGAGCCGCTGCCAAAGTCGGACACTGAGAAAGACTCCGGTAAAGAATCGGATAAAGAAACCCAACACTGACGTGATGAGCCGAACGTTATGAAAGATTCCATTGGGATGGATCGGGTGCGCCGGTTTATCGACACCCTGAACCAGGGGCGAGAACTGGGTTTGACGGTAACCGCGGTAAAAAATGGGCAGTTGACGCTGTGCCTGCCGTACAGTGACCGTATCATCGGTAACCCGGACACGGGAGTGATCCACGGTGGCGCCATCACGACGTTGATGGATACGGCGTCTGGTTCCGCGACCCTGTGCGCCCTGGACGAATTCGAGCTATGCCCGACTCTGGACCTGCGAGTGGACTACATGCGCCCGGCCGAGCCCCGTAAACCGGTATATGCTCGGGCGGAAGCCTACAAGGTTACCCGCAACATTATTTTTACCCGTTGCGAGGCCTTCCAGGACCCCGGTGAGACCATCGCGAACTGCGTGGGCACCTTCATGCGGATCGGCAGGGAAGCAACCCCGAAATCCTTCCGCGATCTGATTACCGGAGGCGAAGAATGACCAACCCGGAAATCCTCCGCTATACCCAGGAAACCGGTGACTTCTCCCGCATGCTGGAAAGCATCCCTTACGCCCGGTTTATCGGCCTGGAGTGTGATCGCTATGGCGATGACCTGATCTTCCGCCTGCCGAAGAAGGAAGAAAACCTGGGCAATCCGATACTGCCGGCCATCCATGGCGGGGTGATTGGTGGCTTCATGGAGCTTTCTGCGTTGATTTACCTGATGATGTCCCAGGAAACCCTGCGCATGCCCCGCATTGTGGATTTTTCCCTGGATTACCTGCGTGCCGGCCTCGACCGCGAGACCTTTGCGGAATGTCAACTCACCCGCCAGGGCAACCGCGTAGCCAATGTGATGATCACCGCCTGGCAGAAGTCCCGCTCCCAGCCCATCGCGACCGCACGGGCGCACTTCCTTCTGGAAGACTGAATTCGTTGGATCGGGGTTGAAATGCCCCGGTCTAGCCCCATTTCTGGTTCTAACAACTCAGGCACTGGTGCAGGCAAGCAGTTGAGGATGGGCTTACGAAACACGCCTCGAGACGTCCCTGTGCGGCTCGGGCTCCGCCATCCATGGCTCCGCACGGTTTCGTAAGCCCATCCTCAACTGCTCGCCCGGGCTCCGTGCCAGAATCAGTATTACTCAATAGTCGGGTGGCGTGGGTTTGAAGCCCTGTCCAAAACCGTGTGGAGCCATGGATGGCGGAGCCGAGCGTACATGGACGTATTCACAGCGTGTTTTGGACAGGGCTTCGAACCCGCGCCGCTCCACCGAAGCAAACACAGCAGGAGACAAAACAAGCCATGACGGTTGAATCGCAAAAAGAGACCCTGGGTTTTCAGACCGAAGTTAAGCAGCTGCTTAACCTGATGATCCACTCCCTGTACTCCAACAAGGAAATTTTCCTTCGTGAGTTGATTTCCAACGCGTCGGATGCGGAAGACAAACTGCGTTTCGCTGCATTGAAAGACGACAGCCTGTTCGAGGGCGACCCGGAACTGAAAATCCGCCTCGACTTCGATGCAGAAAAGAACACCGTCACGCTGAGCGACAACGGTATCGGCATGAACCGGGACGATGTTATCCAGAACCTGGGCACCATCGCCAAGTCCGGCACTGCGGAGTTTCTCAAGCAGCTTTCCGGTGATGAGAAGAAGGACAGCAAGCTGATCGGTCAGTTTGGTGTCGGCTTCTATTCCTCATTCATCGTGGCCGATTCCGTGGAAGTGTTTACCCGCCGCGCCGGTGCACCGGTGGAAGAGGGCGTTCATTGGCAGTCTGCGGGTGATGGCCAGTTCACCATTGAGAATGTGGACCTGAACGAGCGCGGCACGCAGATCGTCCTGCACCTGAAGGATGACGCCAAGGAATTTGCCGACGGTTTCCGTCTGCGCAACCTGGTGAAGAAGTACTCCGACCACATTTCTTTCCCGGTGGTGATGAAGTCCGAATCTGAAGAAGAGGGTGAAAAGGGCGAGTATGAGACGGTCAACGACGCCACCGCCCTGTGGACGCTGTCTCGCAGTGAGATCAAGGACGAGGAGTACAAGGAGTTTTACAAGCACATTGCCCACGATTTCGAAGACCCGCTGACCTGGTCGCACAATAAGGTGGAAGGCAAGCTCGATTACACCAGCCTGCTGTATGTGCCTGGGCGTGCGCCGTTTGACCTGTATAACCGGGAAGCGCCCCGCGGCCTGAAGCTATACGTGCAGCGCGTGTTCATCATGGACGACGCAGAGCAGTTCCTGCCGTTGTACCTGCGCTTCACCAAGGGTGTGATCGATTCCAACGACCTGTCACTGAACGTCTCCCGTGAGATCCTGCAGAACGACAGCACCGTTGAAAGCATCCGTACAGCGGTGACCAAGCGGGTTTTGGATATGCTGTCCAAGCTGTCCAAGAAAGAGCCGGAGCAGTACCAGAAGTTCTGGAATGAATTTGGCACTGTGCTGAAGGAAGGCCCGGCGGAAGACTTCAGTAACCGCGAGAAAATCGGCGGCCTGCTGCGCTTTGCGTCCACCCATACCGGTGAGCAGGCGCAGACCGTGTCTCTGGATGAGTACATCGGCCGTATGAAGGAAGGCCAGAGCAAGATCTACTACATCACCGCCGACAACTTCATGGCCGCCAAGAGCAGCCCGCACCTGGAAGTGTTCCGCAAGAAAGGCATCGAGGTGCTGATCCTCTCTGACCGCATCGATGAGTGGATGATGGGCTACCTGAACGAGTACGACGGCAAACAGTTCCAGGACGTTGCCCGTGGTGATCTCGACCTTGGCGAAGTGGAAACTGAGGAAGACAAGAAGCACAAGGAAGAGGCTGCCGAGGAACACAAGAACCTGCTGGAGCGCATCAAGACCGCACTGGATGACCGGGTGCAGGAAGTGCGGGTAACCAACCGCCTGACTGATTCACCGGCCTGCCTGGTGGTTGGCGACTTCGATATGGGCGCGCAGATGAAGAAAATCATGGAAGCGGCGGGCCAGAAAGTGCCCGACAGCAAGCCGATTTTCGAGATCAACGTTGAGCATCCGCTGGTTCAGCGCCTTGAGAACGAGCAGGGCGAGGACCGCTTCAAGGAGCTGTCTGCCGTATTGCTGGACCAAGCCACATTGGCCAGTGGTGAACAACTGCAGGACCCGGGCGCGTATGTAAGCCGCCTGAACCGCCTGCTGCTTGAGCTTGCCAACTAAGGCCGCCTGATGCAGCAGATTATCGTGGACGTCGATATCAGCCCTGATGAGTGGATCAAGCTCTATCAGGGTTCGGCGACGGACGTCCACACCAGGGCCCGGGACGGGCGTTCCGTCCGCTTCCCGGCCCGTATTCTCTCCCGCTTTTACCTTCGTGACGGCGTCCAGGGCAGTTTCCGTATCCTGTTTGATGACCAGGGCAAGTTCGTCAGCGTGGAACGCTTGTAATTCCGGCCTACCAACGCCCTTAAAAGTTCTCTACAATTCCCACCCGTTTATTCCTTGATCAATTCGTGGAGCCCCAATGCGAATAATCCTTGCCCCAATGGAAGGGCTGGTTGATGCACCCATTCGAGAGACACTGACAGCCGTTGGTGGCATCGACCGGTGCGTAACGGAATTTATTCGCGTGACTCAGGGCATGCTGCCGCCCCGTATTTTCTACAAATACGCCCCGGAACTGCACAACGGCTGCGAAACCCAGGTTGGCGTGCCGGTGGCCGTTCAACTGTTGGGCTCGGACCCCGTCCAGATGGGCCGGCATGGCGCCAAGGCGGTGGAGCTGGGCGCCACACAGGTTGATATCAATTTCGGTTGCCCCGCCAAGACTGTGAACAAGCACAAGGGTGGCTGTGTGCTCATGCGCGAGCCCGAATTGATGCAGCAGATTACGGAAGCGGTTCGTGCCGCCGTACCTGCCCATGTGCCGGTGACCGCGAAAATGCGTCTGGGGTACGATGACCGTTCCATGGGCGTTGCCTGTGGCCAGGCGCTGGAAGCGGCCGGCGCGTCCGAAATCGTGGTTCACGCCCGCAGTAAGGTGGATGGATACAAGCCGCCGGCTTACTGGGAAGATGTGGCCCGAGTCAGGGAAGCGGTTAATGCACATGTGATCGCCAATGGCGAGATCTGGACCGTGGCGGATTACTGGCGCTGCCGGGAGGTCTCTGGCTGTGACGATGTGATGATCGGTCGTGGGCTGATCGCCCGACCGGATCTGGCACGGCGGATTCGTGCCAGCCAACGTAAGGAATCGGTGGCGGATATGACCTGGCCCGAGGTGGTCAGGCTGGTAGAGGGCTACGCCGTTGCGCTGCAGGAACGCCTTGAAGACAGGTTCGTGACCGGCCGTATCAAACAATGGCTGAACTATCTGCGTGGCGGCTACGCGGAGGCCCAGTGGCTGTGGCCCGAAGCCAGAAAAATCCGTGACGTGGCGCCCATGCTGGCTTGCCTGCGACAGCCCGTCCCGGTGACTGAAGCTGCATAGATCTGTTCACGTTTACTGCTCCGGAATTCCATTCTCCAGCTACACTGCTATGAAGTGACGCATCCATCGTATTGGTTACGGTACCGCTAAAAACCGTGGAGAGGGAGAAATGAACAACGCCTGCAAGAGCCTGGTTGCTGCCTTTCTGGCAAGCACCGTATCGCTGTCGGCTGCCGCCGACTCCGTCAAGGTCACCCCGCTTGGGAGCCATGATGGCGAATTCTGCGCCATGGACCGGGCGCTCATCTTTGAAGACCCCAATGGCACCCGTATTCTCTATGACGCCGGTCGAACCGTTGCGGGTGCCGATGATCCCCGATTAGGCAACATTGATGTGGTGCTGGTCTCCCACGTTCATGGCGACCATGTGGGGGATCGCCATATCCGCGACGTCAATCAGGGTAGCTGTGGTGGGCCGGAGGTTCCGGTGGTGGTGCTTCCCGAGTCCAATTCCGTGAACATCACCGCCGCCAAGAAGGCAAAGATCGTAACGGGTAGCGAAATGCCGGCGTTTTTCGCCAGCAAGCTCAAAAGCGTTGAGGGTAATCCAGAGGATTCACTGCTGGTGAGGTTCGGGGCTGAACGGGTGGTGGGCGGTGTGGCCATCACGACCGTGCCCGCCGTGCACAGTAACGGCCTGTCGCCGAGCTTTCTCACCGGCCCGCTGGCGGAATACCTGAAAGCGGCGGGCGTCGGCGCCAGTGTCGGACCGCCCACCGGCTACGTGCTCACGTTCACCAATGGCCTGGTGGTGTACCTGTCCGGCGATACCGGTATCACCGCTGAGCAGAAACTGGTTGTCAAAGACCACTACGGCGCCAGCCTTGTGGTTCTCAACATCGGTGACACCTACACCACGGGCCCGGAAGAGGCGGCCTACGTGGTAAATGACCTGATCAAGCCAAACGCGGTGATCGCATCCCACGCCAATGAGGCTGCCACAAAGGAGGGCATTGTCCGGGACGGAACGCGCACCAAACAGTTCATCAGCCTGTCCTCAATGCCCGTTCACGTTCCTCTTAGTGGCAAAACCATGAGCTTTGATGGTACTGCCCACTGCACCGACGGTTGTTGAAAGGAAGGCTGGCCGTAGCGGTCAGCCTTCCATTTCTGATGAGTATTGCCCCAGGGTGGCCAGGCTGTTCAACTTGGCACGTTTAACCATTGCGGCCTGGGCAGCTTCGCGGTTGGAGGAAATACCTGCCCAGGCTTTCTGGGCCGGCTCCTGCAGTGCCCGCCCGTAGGAAAAGCTGAGTGTCCAGGGCAGGGGCGGGCCACTGTTCATGGCGTTCAGGTTCAGGGTCGCTTCCGCCGGGGTCTGGCCACCGGACAGGAAGTTGATACCAGGCACCGCTGCCGGCACCACACGCCGGAACACTCCCAAGGTGTGTTTTGCCACGTCCTCTGGGCTTGCCTTCTGGCCATTGGCGTTGCCAGGCGTCACCATGCTGGGTTTGAGGATCATGGTCTCAAGCTCAACACGATGGCGTCGCAGGGCCTGAAATACCTCGTTGATAACGGCCTCGTTCACCTCCGCGCTTCGCTCGATGCTATGGTTGCCATCGATCAGCACTTCGGGTTCCACAATGGGCACCACGCCGCAGGACTGGCAGATGGCGGCATAGCGTGCCAAGACCTCGGCATTTGCCTCGATGGCAGCGCGACTGGGGTTGGTATCGGTGATGTGGTAAACGTTCCGCCACTTGGCAAACCGCGCACCGAGTTGTTTGTAGTCTTCAAGCCGTTGGGCTAGCCCATCCAGGCCCTCGGTAATCTCATCACCGGGTGCATTAATCATCGGGCCCTTGCCCTTATCCACCTTAATGCCGGGCACAATGCCCTGTTTTGCCGCCACAGAGGGTAGGCTGGCGCCATCGTCCGCGTGCTGTCGCAGGGTTTCCTCGAACAGGATCACACCACTGACGTACTCTCCCAGCCCCGGCGCAGCGAGAATCAGGTTGCGGTAGTGTCGTCGGTTTTCTTCGGTGGATTCCACACCAACCGCCTTGAACCGTTTGGCGATGGTTGGGTTGCTCTCGTCCGCCGCCAGAATGCCCTTACCTTCGCAGACCAGTTCACGGATGGTGCTTTCAAGCTGTTCCTGAGTGTTCATCCAAAACTCCCGTCGCTATGCCAGTGAACGTTTAAAACTCTGGTTTCAAACCCCGAGTGTTCAGTATAGATCTTCAGCAAGCAGATCACAGTTATCAACCGGTAACTCGCGGGAGATATGGTGATAAACAAAAACTATTACATTGGTACGAAAAAACAACCTGAACTAATAGTGAAAAATGGGAGTACATTGACTAGATTGGTAGCTGATTGGTTCAGTTTGTCAGTGCAACAACGATCAATGAAACAGTGAAATAGATGGTAGCAACCCACGGAGAGAGTGATATGAGCGGAAACGAAGGTAAATGCCCGGTTATGCACGGGGCCCGCACAAAGCTGCAGGACGAGGGGCCGGGTGTCAACGATTGGTGGCCGAACCAGCTGAACCTGGGTATTTTGCACCAGCACAACCCCAAGTCGAACCCGTTGGGGGAAGACTTCAACTACGCCGAAGAATTCAAGAAACTTGACCTGCCTGCGGTCAAGAAAGACATCGAAGCCGTATTGAAAGATTCACAGGACTGGTGGCCCGCGGATTACGGCCATTACGGTCCGTTCATGATCCGTATGGCATGGCACAGCGCCGGTACCTATCGAACCGGTGATGGCCGCGGTGGTGCCGGCACCGGCAACCAGCGTTTCGCGCCCATCAACAGCTGGCCTGACAATGGCAACCTGGACAAAGCTCGCCGCCTGCTATGGCCTGTCAAACAGAAGTATGGCAACAAGCTGTCCTGGGCCGACCTGTTTATCCTGACTGGCAACGTGTCCCTTGAGTCCATGGGCTTCAAGACCTTTGGTTTTGCCGGTGGTCGTGAGGACATTTTCCAGCCCGAGGAAGACATTTACTGGGGTGCGGAAAGGGAATGGCTGGCCACCAGCGACAAGCCGAACAGCCGTTATTCCGGTGATCGCGATCTGGAAAACCCCCTGGCTGCGGTACAGATGGGGTTGATCTACGTGAATCCGGAAGGCCCGGATGGGAACCCGGACCCGCTGGCATCGGCTCGTGACATTCGCGAGACCTTTGCTCGCATGGCGATGAATGACTATGAAACAGCAGCCCTGACTGCTGGCGGTCACACCTTTGGTAAGACCCACGGGGCCGGTGATCCCGACAAAGTTGGCCCAGAACCGGAAGCAGCGCCGATCGAAGAGATGGGCCTGGGCTGGAAGAGCAGCCATGGCAGCGGCAAGGGCCGTGATGCTATCACCAGTGGTCTCGAGGGCGCCTGGACGCCCAGCCCCACCCAGTGGGACATGAGCTATTTTGACGTGCTGTTTGGCTACGAGTGGGAACTGACCAAGAGCCCGGCCGGCGCCCAGCAGTGGCGGCCGAAAGGATTGACCGAGAAAGACATGGCGCCTGATGCGGAAGATCCGTCCAAGCGCGTGGGAATCATGATGTCCACCGCCGATATGGCGATGAAGCAGGACCCGGAATACCGCAAGATCTGCGAGCACTTCCATAAGAACCCGGAAGAGTTTGCGGACGCCTTTGCTCGCGCCTGGTTCAAGCTGACGCACCGCGATATGGGCCCGAAAGCCCGCTATCTCGGCCCGGAAGTGCCGGCAGAAGACCTGATCTGGCAGGATCCGGTGCCAGCGGTCGATCACGAACTGATCAATGCCCAGGACATTGCTGACCTTAAGAGCAAGATCCTGGGAGCGGGTCTGTCGGTCTCCGAGCTGGTTTACACCGCATGGTCTGCCGCGTCGACGTTCCGTGGCTCCGATCTGCGCGGTGGGGCCAACGGCGCCCGCATCCGCCTGGCTCCCCAGAAAGACTGGGAAGTAAACGAGCCACAGCAACTGGCGAAGGTGCTGCAGGCGCTTGAAGGCATCCAGAAGTCCTTTAACGATGCCCAGTCGGGCAACAAGAAGGTTTCCCTGGCTGACCTGATCGTGCTCGGCGGTAATGCCGCGGTTGAGAAGGCCGCCAAGGATGCAGGCCACAGCATCGACGTGCCGTTCTCACCAGGACGCACCGATGCAACCGATGACCAGACGGACGTTGAAGCCTTTGACTGGCTCAAGCCCGAAGCGGACGGCTTCCGCAACTATCGCCGCGCGGCGTTCACCGTTTCCGACGAGGAAATGTTGATCGACAAGGCGCAGTTGCTGAACCTGAGCGCACCGCAGATGACGGTACTGGTAGGTGGCTTGCGGGTACTGGGTGCCAATTACAAGCAATCGAAGCACGGTGTATTGACCAACTCGCCGGGCAAACTCACGAACGATTTCTTCGTGAACCTGACCGACCTTAACACCGAGTGGAAGCCAACATCGGCTGACGCGGACGTGTTTGAAGGGCGCGATCGCAAAACCGGCGACGTGAAGTGGACCGGTACGCGTGTGGACCTGATCTTCGGTTCCAACTCGCAGCTTCGCGCGGTGTCTGAGGTGTATGCCCAGGCAGACGCGAAGGAGAAGTTCGTCAAGGACTTCGTCACCGCCTGGAACAAGGTGATGAACGCGGATCGCTTCGATCTGTCGTGATTGAATGCCCGCACCAAAGTGCGGGCATTTCGATAGTAAAACGGCGTTTCAATGAAAGTTGAAACGCCGTTTTTTTATGCAAGTTCTGCTATTCAGAGCCCCTGGGCCCCCCTGCGAAGCCAGTCATGCACAAACGCCAGCTTGTGGCGCGCGAAATCCGACAGAACAAAGGGGTACAGATCAGACAGACCCATTGACCGGTTTACATGGTTCACGCCCATGGCGATGGACGCGGCGATATGGATCAAACGCTGGGCGTCTGGTTCTGAATAGGGATCCCAGTTCGGGCCTGGCACTTCCGGAGAGGTTAAACCGGAGGCCACAAAGCTGTCGGTCAGGTCCGTCAGGTGTAACAGATGCGCCGCGGTTTCCGCCCAGTCTTCATGGGGATGGGCTGAGGCATAGCTGGTGAGGTAGAACTTTTTCCAGTCCTGCGGCGGGCCGTTCTCATAGTGGTGCTGAAGTGCACCCGGGTAACTGATGCGCTCGTCACCAAACATTGCGCGGAAGGCATCCAGGAAGTCCTCACGCAGGCTCAGACGCCACCAGAGCATGTGGGCAATCTCATGGCGCATGTGGCCAATCATCGTTCTGTAGGGCTCTTCCAGCGCCTCCCTGCGGGTGGTGCGCAGCACCGGGTCTGCTTCTGCGACACTGATGGTGACGACGCCCTGGGCGTGGCCCATTGGCACCGGAGTAGGGCCCTCGGCGAGCATATGGAACACCGGCCTTGCGCCGGGGTCTTCCGGGCGAAACCAGTGCCAGCGACCCAGATTATCGATCACCCAGCGTTTGGAGGCCTCGGTTTGGGCCCAGTTGGGGATGGCGTTGGCAATCGATGGGTCTGGTGCCAGCGCCGTCATTGCACAGGCGCGACAGAAAGCGCCTTGCTCCGGTGCGATCCAGTTGCAGCCAATCACGTCCCGGTTGGCGCAGAAGGGTGGCATCGGTAGAAATGCTCGCGCCTGGGGGTCGTAGGCCACAGGCGTACCGTCAGCCGTAGCAAGATTATCAAACCAGAGAGAGCCGGAACCGACGGGATTGGCGAAAACGCGCATAAAGAAAGTCTTCCAGCGGAATGGACTTCGAGTATAGGAATTGACTGCGCCGGATGTCCAACGCTGCGTTGACGGGCTTGTCAGATATTTCACATGTGTAGTATATTTGATTCACATGTGAAGTAACTGGATGACTAATGGACAAGCGGTTTTTCTATCTCCTGAACAAGGCCCGCCATCGAGTATACAAACACGCTGACCAGCGCAGCGAAGAAGCGCTGGGTATTTCGGTCACCCAGGTGGGGGCTCTGTTGCTGGTTGCGGGTGACGAGGGGTGTCTGCTGAAGGATCTGGCCCACAGCCTGCACCTGAACAGTTCCGCGCTGACGGGGCTGGCCGGGCGGATGGAGAACAAGGGCCTGCTGGAGAGACGTACCTGTGACAGGGATGGCCGTGCATCCCGCCTGTATCTCACCGATGTCGGGCGCGAGAAAATCGAGAGCGCCAAACCGCTGATCACGGAATTGAACAATCGTATGACCGAGGGTTTCAGTGACGAAGAAGTGACCGTCATCCTTAAGTTCCTCAATCATCTCGCCAACGATTTCTGACACCAGGGCAAGGTATTCGGCAAGTATCAGGAGAACTATCATGAGTGCCAGGGAGTCTTCATTACCCCCAACCAATAGAAAGGATGTGCCCGTCACAACGCCGGGTGGTCATCGAATCCAGCTTCGGGTATTTCCTGCGGCTCAGTCCAGTTCGGTCGTCATCGTAGCTGGCGCTATGGGTGTGGGGCAGCATTGCTACGAGAAATTCGCACGCTATCTGAGCAGCCAGGGCTTTACCGCGATAACCTTCGATTATTTCGGTATGGGCGCCTCCCAGAACAGCCATCTTCGGGATTGCCCGGTCAAGGTGACGGAGTGGGGGAGTGAAGACTGCCGGGCGGTTATCGACTTCGCCCGGCAGCATTACCCAGGGCAGCGTCTTCAATGGATTGGGCACAGCGTCGGCGGCCAGTTGCTGGGTATGACGCCGAACGTAAACGATCTGGATCACGCGGTTACCGTCGCCTGTGGCAGCGGCTATTGGCGTGAGAATTCACCACCCACCAAACGCATTGCCTGGTTTCTGTGGTATTTCATGGCACCTGTCAGTGTGCGGATGTTTGGCTATTTTCCCGGAAAGCGCCTGAACATCGTGGGTGACTTACCGCCCAATGTGATACGCCAGTGGCGGCAATGGTGCCTCGACCCCGAATACGCGGTGGGGAAAGAAGGCCGGGCACTGCGCGATCAGTTCGCTGCGGTAAAGGTACCCATTTCCGCCGTCGCCTTCTCTGATGACGAAATGATGTCCCGGCGTAATGTTGATTCACTGCACAGTTTCTACACTCACGCGGCTGTCACCATGCACCGAGTTCATCCGAAGGAGGTTGGCGAAAGTCGCATTGGCCATCTTGGGTGGTTCCGCGAGCAATATGAAACGTCGATCTGGCAAAACACGTTGCTGCCACTGCTTCGTTGATCGGGCAGAATGTTCACTCTGGCGGGCGCTTCAGTGCGCCGATTTTCGCGCCCGCCAGAATCGAGCGATGGCCGGTTTAACGCTTACGCCATGAACCAGGATCGACAGGGCGACCACCACCAGGGTCAGGTGAATCAACTCCAGGGCAATGTTTTCCGGTAGCCCATGTTGGATGGCGTACATCAGATAGTAGAGAGAACCAATGCCCCGCACACCGAACCAACCTGCGAGATTTCGCAACCGGATCGGCGCCTTGCTGCCGAGCAGGCCAAGGTGAACACTGATGGGGCGGGCGACGAAGAACAGAAAGGCGGCGAAACCAACCGCGCGCCAGCTCCATGAATCCCAGAACAGGGAACCGCCAATCAGCAGGACCAGAACGATTTCTGCCAGCCTCTCCAGATGTTCGTTGAATATCAGAGAGCTCTGATGCACATGGGCGATGGCCAGCGGCGCCTCGCCCGGATAGGTTTCTCCGGACGTTGCATCTGAATAGGACTGCTTAAGACCGGCCAGCTTCAGTTCGGTATGCCGCAATGCCACTGCCGCGCTGAATACTGCCAGAAATCCCCAGGCATTGACCAGAAGACTGATGCCATAGGCAAACGCAATCAGGCCCAGCCCAAGGAAACTTTCCAGAAACTCGGAGTGGGTGAACGTGGTGCGCAGTTTCTGAACCAGCCAGCCGACCAGGCAGCCGGCCACAATGCCGATGACGATTCCCGCGCCGCTGGCCCAGACAACATCAACCGCGAACCATCGCCACCCGACGTCTCCCAGATCATGCAAACCTAACAGTCCGAGCCCCAGCATCACGAAAGGAAAGGCGCTGCCGTCGTTCATTCCGGCTTCACTGGTTAGCGCAAACCGCAGCCGGTCAGGATCATCGGCATGCCGAACCTGTACTTCGGTGGCAAGCACCGGATCGGTGGGCGCCACTACGGCACCAAGCAGTACGGCTGCGCCTAGGGGCAGGGCCAGCCAGAAGTATCCAAACAGCGCCACAATACCCACGGTCAGCGACATTGACACAACCGCCAGTCTCAGGGGGTTGCGCCAGCGCCTGAAGGTCACCGGGGCGGGCATTTTAACGCCCGCGCAGTACAGCGAAATCAACACGGCTATTTCGGTCAGTAGTTCCAGCAGTGCGGATTCTTCAAGAGGGTTGAAGTGGAACAGTCCAAAGCCCATCGGGCCGACAACAAAACCGACCAGCAGGTACACAATGGCTGACGTGGCAGGCCCGTTTTTGATGTAGGACGCCGTAAAGCCCACTAACAGAAGAAGGGCGCCCAGTAATAGAAACCAGGTAGCAGTGGTCATAGGTAACTCAGTAAGAGAGTGGTGAAGTAAAGGCCTCGCGGTAATCGAGATTCCTAACGATGCGCTCTTATCCGGAATTCTGCCAGCGGAAAGCCCCGAGTTTCCTATACGGTTCAGTAATTACCGATGCGGCCGCGGGTATCGGTGAATCGGGGGCTTGACCTAAACTAAGGTTTAGGTCTTATCGTCCATAACCACATCCACAATACAGCGAGGAGACCAATATCATGAGTCAGGACATTGAGGTGGGCGTTATCTATGGCAGCATCCGTGAGGCCCGGCGTAACAACCCTTATGGGGAGGTAACGGCATGAATACAGCGGTTAAGGAAGACTCTATTTCCCTGAACGGAGCACGTGTTCTGGTGTTGGGGCGTTCCGATGCGGTCCTGGAAGCGGTGCTGGGTGAACTCACGGCCCTGGGTATCGATGCCCAGGGCACGGCTGAGCCTGAGAAGGCAACGGAGCGTTACGACGCCCGGAATTATGATCTCATCGCTCTTGGGCGGGGGCTTCTTGGTGAAGCCGGCCAGTCCCTCAAAGCACAGTTCCGGGAGCGCAACGCCGATGTGCGCTTACTGGATACCTACGCCCCCTTTGCGGTCTATGAGATTGCCACGGCTCTGGAGTGCTCGTACCCACCGAATGTGGACCTGGAGCCTTACCTGGCACGCATCGGTAGTGAGGGGCCCATGGCACCGACCCTGGAGACTCTCAAAGAACTCCATGAGCGCCATCCGGACGCCATCCCGTTCGAGGCCATTGATGTACTGCTGGAGCGCGGCGTGAATATCGCCCCGGATGCCGTAGAAGACAAGCTGGTCCATGGCAGGCGCGGTGGTTACTGCTTTGAGCACAATGGCCTGTTCAAGAGAGTGCTTGAGGCCATCGGTTTCCACGTGGAAGGCCTTTCCGCCCGTGTACGCTGGAATGCAGCACCCGGCACCGCCCCGCAGCCATACTCTCACATGGCGCTAAGGGTTGTTGTGGACAACGTGCTGTGGCTGGTGGACGTGGGTTTTGGAGGCTGCGTACTCACGACGCCGCTCCGCATGGACACGATAGAACCCCAGGCCACTTCCCACGAGACATTCCGGCTGATCCCGTTCGGGCCGGGAATGCTGCTACAGATGTGGATAGACGAGCAATGGAAGCCCGTCTACGAGTTGTCTGGAGAACCCCGTCTGGAAGGTGACTACGAGGTTGCCAACTGGTACACCGCTGAGCACCCGGATTCACACTTCCGGAGAAACCTGATGGTGGCTCGCACCAGCACGGAGGCACGCTACACACTGCTGAATGGCCGCTATACGGTCCGTTATTCCGATGGCCGTACTCACCGGGAGGTCCTGGAGGCAGATGGTATAGAACGGGTGCTGGCGGATACATTCCAACTGCCGGTGCAACCGGACTGGCGCCCAATGATTGAGCGTGCTGCCTTGCTGACCGAGCGCTAGCATGGCCCCTGCTGAAATCAGTCCCTCGTGAGGGCCTGATTCACGGCCTGCGCTGCATGGATCGCCGTTGTGTCATACAGCGGGACGGGGGTATCGGTCTGCTTGATCAGCAGGCCGATTTCCGTGCATCCCAGGATGACCGCTTGCGCACCTTGCTCGGCCAGTGAGTTGATGACGGCCAGATACGCCTCCCGGGAAGGCGCCTGGATCTCGCCCTGGCAGAGTTCTTCGTAGATGACCCGATGAACCTCCGCCCGCTGGGGAGCATCCGGTGTGACCACCTCAATGCCAGCTGCTTCCAGGCGCTCGCGGTAGAAGGCCTGCTCCATGGTAAACCGTGTGCCCAGGAGCCCCACGCGCTGGATATTGTCCTGTGTCAGCACCTTCGCTGTGGCATCGGCAATGTGAAGCAGGGGGATGTTGATAGCCTCTTCAATCTCCGGCGCTACTTTGTGCATGGTGTTGGTGCCGATCATCAGAAAATCCGCTCCCGCGTTCTCCAGGGAAAGCGCTGCGCCGGAAAGAATTCTGGCGGTTGCCGGCCAGTCTCCCTGGTGTTGAAGCGCTTCAATTTCCGCGAAGTCCACGCTATAGAGCACCAGCTTTGCGGAATGCAATCCGCCCAGACGTGATTTCACGCCCTCATTGATCAGCCGGTAATAGGTTTGAGTGGATTCCCAACTCATACCGCCAAGAAGGCCAATGGTTTTCATAAAACGCTCCCTGTTCTAACAATGGTAGACACGATGAGACTAACAAATACGTCCGTAGCTGTATTGGATAGTTGAACATCTCAGGTATTCGGGGCAATGTGGAACTTCCCGAACATACGCATAGGAGCGGTGCCGTGAGTAATGTATTGGAGTCTGCCGAACAACGTTGCGACGCTATCGAGGCACCCTGCAGTGCAATTCAAACCATACTGAGCCCTCGCATCACGGATCTCGGTGGGTTTTCCGTGCGCCGCCTGCTACCGACTGCAAAACAGAAAATGGTTGGCCCCTGGATCTTTTTTGATGAAATGGGGCCGGCGGATTTTCCGGCGGGGCAGGGCATCAATGTGCGCCCGCATCCGCACATTGGCATAGCAACCGTGACCTACCTGTTCGAGGGCGAGATTCTCCATCGGGATTCCATCGGCAGCCTCCAGCCCATCCGCCCCGGCGACATTAACCTGATGGTGGCCGGCCGTGGCATCACCCATTCTGAACGTGAACGCCCCAGCATCACAGTAGAGGATCACCGGCTGCATGGCCTGCAGCTCTGGCTGGCGCTGCCGGAAGACCACGAGGAGACAGAGCCAGCTTTCCATCATTATCCAAGTGACGATATCCCGGCGATCACCATCCAGGATGTCCCGGTACGGGTTATGATCGGTAGCGCCTATGGTGTGGTTTCGCCGGTGCGACAATTCAGCGACACCCTATATCTGGAAGCCTCCCTCAAGGCCGGGCAGACACTCGAGCTGCCCGATGCCCCCGAACGTGCTGTTTACGTGGCCCAGGGCGGCCTGACGGCTCATGGCTCCGAACTGCCAGCGCACAGTATGACTGTGTTTGCTCGTGAACCGGGTGTATCCGTCACCGCTACGGAAGACACCCGCATCGCGGTGATCGGCGGTGAACCGGTAGGCCGCCGGTTTATCGAATGGAACTTTGTATCGTCCCGGAAAGAACGAATCGAGCAGGCCAAGGACGATTGGCGGGCAGGGCGGTTTGATAAGGTGGTTGGGGATGAGACGGAGTTCATTCCTTACGAATAAAGCGCTTTCCTGTTCGGGTTATGGTTGAATGAAATTTGACCAGATAGGCAGTCGCGTGTCTGTGAAACAGGATTGCGGTCGGAGCAACTGTCATGAGCGAGGATGTGCTTTCCGGATTGCTTCGTCGTATTCGCCTGCGGGGAGCACTGTTCTTCCATGTTGAATGTGCAGGTACCTGGGTGATCGAGGCGCCCGCCTCGGTCTTGATTTCTGGCACCGTCCTGCCGGCCTCTGAGCACCTGATGGAATACCATGTTGTGCTGCATGGCACCTGTTGGGCAGGCATAACGGGGGAGCCATCGTTTGAAATGAACGCCGGGGATGTCATTCTCTTTCCCCATGGTGATGCCCATGTGATGTCCTGTGCTCCCGGACTCCGGGCGGAGCCCGACCTTCCATTCCTGATTGCAAATCTCAAACGGCGTGCCGGCTTACCGTTTATGGTGCACCAGCAGGACAACAAACGCGTGCGTCCGGCCACTCCTCATGACGAAACCGACATATCCCAGCCAGTTGCCACGCTGTTGTGCGGCTTTCTGGGATGCGATCTCGGCCCCTTCAATCCTTTGCTCACGTCATTACCACGGATTATCCATGCTCGGGCCAGCGAGTTGTCTGAAAACAGCTGGACCGGCCAGTTGGCCAGGCTTGCGCAAGCCGAATCTGGCGCGAGACGGCCTGGTGGTGAAGCCGTTCTGGAACGGATGAGTGAAATGATGTTTGTGGATCTTATCCGGCTTTACCTGAGCACGATGCCGAAAACGCAGACCGGATGGCTCGCGGCCTTGAAGGATCGGCACCTGAGCCGGGTTCTCAGCCTGATGCACAGCCAGCCGGCGGAAGCCTGGACCCTGGAAAAGCTCTCGAGTCATGCCGGCCTTTCGCGCTCGGCGCTGCAGGAGCGTTTCGTTGAACTGATTGGGCGGCCACCCATGCAGTATCTTCGATGCTGGCGGATGCAGGTGGCGTCCAACCTATTGGTTGAAAGTAACGCCAAGCTGGCCACCATCGCCCATAAAGTGGGTTACGAATCGGAAGAAGCGTTCAGTCGCTCGTTCAAGCGTGCCGTTGGACAAGCCCCGGCGACCTGGCGCCGGGAGAGGTCGTTCCATGAACTCCGGTAGATCAGTCATGCTTGCCGGGCGGATGATCATTTTGCCCGAACCGGAATGCCTCCACTATGTTCATGTGAGCTGCGTGCCCGGTTTTCCTCAGGGAAGAGAGTAGGTTCGTCGCCACGACAACCTCATACCTCCACGGAATCCGGGAGAACGATCATGGAAGCAACTCAAGTTTTTGATGAAAACAAACTCAATGCCTTTGTCGGGCAGGTTCTTGGAGACCTTGGTGGCGCCTACAGCGCCGCCCTGGTCAAGATGGGTGATCGGCTAGGCCTGTATCGGGAGCTACAAAGTGGCGGGCCGGCAACCTCGTCTGAACTCGCCGAGAGAACCGGCTATTCCGAGCGCTATCTACGGGAATGGCTGGCCCATCAGGCGGCCTCGACTTACCTGGACTACAATCAGGCAACCAGGCGTTTCCGATTGCCTCCGGAGCAGGCGATGGTATTCGCAGATGAGAACAGCCCGGTTTATATGATTGGGGGCTTCGAAAATGCCTTTACTACGTTCGAGAACGAACCAAAGGTGCGCGCTGCGTTCCGCACAGGTGAAGGCGTTGCCTGGGGTGACCAGGCTCAATGTATGTTCTGTGCCGTTGCCAAGTTCTTTCGCCCAGGCTACGTGCATAACCTGGTTCAGAGCTGGTTGCCCGCCCTGGACGGTGTGGTAGAGAAGCTGCAGCGCGGAGCCAGAGTTGCCGATCTTGGCTGCGGCCATGGACACTCCACACTGTTGATGGCAGCGGCGTTTCCAAACTCGACGTTTGTGGGGTTCGACTTCCATGGGGGCTCCATTGACTCTGCCAATGCACACCGTGAAGAACACGGCCTTGACCCCGGCCGAGTGCGCTTTGAACAGGCGACGGCGAGTGATTTCGAGGAAGGCGATTTCGATCTGGTAACCTGTTTTGATGCCCTGCACGACATGGGAGACCCAGCGGGTACGGCCGCCCATGTGTTCGAAAAACTCAAACCGGATGGCACCTGGATGGTGGTTGAACCAATGGCCGCCGACGAACTCAGTGATAACTTCAACCCGGTTGGACGGCTGTTCTACGCAGCATCCACCAGTATCTGTGTGCCCACAGCCCTGGCACAGAAGACTGGTCTCGCGCTCGGCGCTCAGGCGGGAGAGCGAAAGCTGACAGAAGTAATCAAAGAAGGCGGTTTCCGCAAGGTCCGCAGAGCGGCGGAAACTCCGTTCAACATTGTTCTGGAAGCGCGCGCCTGAACTCGGTGCATGAGGTTCCAGGGGAAATATCGCCTGGAACCTCTTCGCGAACCGCAATTTTGTTCAATACCCGCTTCGGTGTTCGGGGCAAACTCCGCTCATAACCTGAACGGAGAATACCATCCATGAGCCTTTCCCTGATTCTGCCCATGTCCGCGTTTGCGTTGGCGGCGTCCATTTCCCCGGGGCCGGTCAACCTTGTTTGTCTGAGCAGTGGCACCCGCTATCCGGTTTCCCGGGGGCTGATCTTCGTAACCGGGGCAACCCTGGGCTTCATCGCACTGTTCGTTGCCGTGGGGCTGGGGCTCTATTCGCTGCTGACCATGGTGCCGATGCTGGAGACGTTGTTGCGATGGGGCGGTGTCGCATTCCTGCTTTATCTGAGTATAAAGCTGGCCATGGACAGCGGTCAGCTACCGGAAAAAGGTGTTGATAAGGCGCCGGGCTTCGGTACCGGGGCAATCATGCAGTGGCTGAACCCCAAAGCCTGGCTGGCCTCGGCGTCTGGCATCGGCGCCTATACCAGCGCCAACGACTTGAACCAGATCCTGTTGTTTGCGTCGCTCTACCTGCCGATTTGTTGGTTGTCCCTGGCGTGCTGGGTGTATGCGGGGGCTTTCCTGCGGCGATACGTGCAGCGGCCTGCGGTGCTGGTGACCATCAACCGGACTTTGGCTTTATTGCTTGCGATCAGTTGCCTGTATCTGGTGACTGGTTGAGGACTGTCGATACTGATTCGGCGTTGCCGCCATCAGCCGTTTGAACGTGCGCTGGAAATGAGGCTGGTCGGCGAAGCCTGCGTTCAGTGCCGCCTCGGCGATAGGGGTGCCGTTGGCGAGCTCAAGGCGCCCTAGCTGGATGCGGCGGTTGAGAAGATAGGCGTGGGGCGTAAGCCCGAAATATTGACGGAACGCCCGGATCAGGTGGCCAGCGCTGTAACCGGAAATTTCACAGAGCGTATCCAGCGATACGTCTTCTGCCATGTGGTTGTCCAGATAGCGCGCCAGCTCAGTCAGGGTATCCGGCGCCTTTGGTTGCTGAACCACCGGTTGCCGGGCCAACTCATGCATCAGGTCTGACAGGAACTCCACCACTTCGGTCTGCTTGTCGAGAAGGTCACGCTGAGCATCCAGAAGACACTCTGCCATGCGGCAGTAGCGTTCATACCAGATGGGCTCCGAGAGGGTTGCAGTGGCAATGTCCTGCCAGTGTGGGGTTGGCAGCAGCCCGGCCCGAAACCGCAGATCTGTCAACCATCCGGTATCCACATACAGCATCAGGTAGGCCCAGGGCTGGTTATCGATGGGATTGCAGGAATGAACCCACTCCGGGTTCATCAGTACCAGATCACCAGCGCGAACATGGAAAAGATCCTCCCGATACTGATAGGTGCTTTCGCCGCCGGTAATAGCGCCAATGGACCATTGCGTATGGCTGTGAGGGGCATAACAGACTTGGCGTCCGTCGCTGACCTTGCGTAATTCCACATGGGGCAGTCGGGCATCGCGCCAGAAAATGGGTTTACTCACGGTGGTGTTGGTCATGCCCGCCATCATATCCTCAGTGCGTTACGTGCCCCTGGGCGCAAACATAATGATGGCCATGCCCGTTAAAGCCACAGCCGTGCCCACCAGATCCCAGACCGTTGGCCGAACGCCATCCACGGCCCATAACCAAAGTATCGCCATAAAGATATAAACACCACCATAGGCTGCGTACACCCGGCCAGCGGCCGTCGGGTGCAGCGATAACAACCAGGCGAACGCGGCCAGGCTCAGGGCGCCGGGGATCAGCAGCCAGATGGTCTTGCCTTCCCGCAGCCACAGATAGGGCAGGTAGCAGCCGACGATCTCGGCCAGGGCGGTCACTAAAAAGAGGCCGACGGTTTTCAATTCTGGCATCACGCTGCTGTTTCCCGTTCAGTATCAGTCGGCGGCTTTCTCCGCGTTCATTTAGCCATGCTTCCGCTTGTACAGCCTGAGTATACCTCGAACCGTTACATCCAGCTGGCTGCCGGATGTGTAATCACCCCGTACCACGTAGTTGGCCCGCTCTTCGGAGATAAGCTTTTCGATCTTATTCTGGGTATTGCCGTCGCCCCATTTGTCACCGTCGAACACCGCTAGACTGCACCCGCCCTGCGCCTTCACCATTTTCATTGCCGGGATATCGGTGTCACCGTCGCCGAAATAGATCATGTGGTCGAAGGGCACGGGGCGTTCACCGGGTTCGATGTATTCGTTAATGGTGACGTTGTCCCAGCTGTTTTCGATGCCTTTGTTAATGCGGAAAAGGTACTGGGTTTTTGTGGTGTAATCGATGGCTACAGCGGGCCACTTGGCATGCCCTGTGGCTTCATCATAGTGATAGCGGCACCCAAAAATCTTCTTGAAATGCTTCGCCACCGGCGTGCCGCGAATCATCTCTTCCAGCCCACTGGAGACAATGTAATGGCTCAAGGCAATACCCTGGTCGCTGGCGAAGCGGTTGATGGCGTCAAACCAGTCCACGACTCCAGGGAACAGGGGGATGGACTTTCCGTAGGCCTGTAGATTCTCCGGTTTCAGCTCATCCCGCTTGCCCTCATCGTGGGCGCGTTTGGCCAGTTCGCCGAGGTAGGTGAGTATCTCATCGCCGTCCCGCTCACGGTTCTTGCGATTCACTTCCGGCCAGAAGTCGGGATGCTCGTTCAAACCCAAAGCCGGCATCAGGCCGTGTTCGGCGCAATTGCCTTTTGCGAGGGTGCCGTCGAAGTCATAGATCAGAGCGCATTGCATTGTCTTTTTGCCTTCTTCTCATGGATGACATCAGCGTAGCTGGTTATCGCAAACGACGCCCAGCGAGGCGATCTTTCTGGGCCCGGACGGCCTCTGTCAGAAAATCCATCAGCGCATGAATCCTCACCACGCCTCGCAGGTCCGGATGCATCAGAAACCACAGGCCGTATTCCAGCTCTGGGATGGGGTCGGTGAGTTGAACAATGTCCGGGTCCTCGTCCGCGAGATAGCAGGGCATCACGGCCAGCCCCATGCGGGAACGAATGGCGCTGAGGATGCTGACCAGAGTATCCACACGGTAAACACAGGCCTGCTTCAATGCGTGGTTATCCATCCACTGGTCCACGGAGGAATCTTGAAGCCTTGGCCCGGCACCAATCCAGGGCTCACTGGCAAGGGCTTCTATGGAGGTTCCCGGCGTCAGGCCGAGGTCTTTGTGAGCATAGACAGCCTGGCCGAGGGTTGTCAGTGGCCGGCCAATCAGGTTTTCCGGTGGACGGTTGGAGGGACGTATAGCCACGTCCGCCTCCCGACGTGTGAGATTGAACAACTGGTTGGACACCGCAACATCCAACACAATGCCTGGGTATTTGTGCCGGAACTGCGTGAACAACGGTGCCAGCACGCCCATCAGCAGAGAGTCCGTTGTGGTGGTCCAGATCTCGCCACTGGGCTCCAGGTCACGGCCGGCCACCTTGCGCTCGGCGGCCAGGGCGGCCTCGTCCATGACCTTTGCCGTGTCTGCGAGTTCTTCCCCTGCCAGTGTTGGCCGATAACCTGTGCGGCCTCTCTCAAAGAGAATCACCCCAAGGCGCTGCTCAACATCGCCCAGCCGCCGGAACACCGTAGCGTGGCTCACGCCCAACGCCCGCGACGCGCCTGAGAGCGAGCCAGAAGTAGCAATGGCGAGCACCAGTTCAAAGTCATTCCACGCCAGATTGCACCGTGTTCTCGCGGAGGCGGCGGGCGATTTTTTGGGTTGTTTATCTGTTCGTTTTTGCAAAGTCTGTTCTCGATTCTAGGGAATAGTTTGCAGTTTAGAACAAGTTTAGCATGTACCTGAACTCATACGACAACCAGTGCGATCCGCCACAAGGTGCGGCGCCAGGGAGGATAGAGACATGTTGATCTCAGCAGAAAAGACCTACCTTAGCGGTGGCAATTCGCTGGCTTTCCGCGAGCCGGCAGACGGTAATGCAAAAGAGTTGCACCGGAGCAGCATACCGCTCAGATATCGCGATGGGATGGGAGGCGTCAATCTTGAGCAAGTGAAGCGGGATCAGCGCAGGGCGCGTCGAGACCTCATGCGGGCGATGATCCGGGGCCTGAACCGGCTGCTACGTCTGCACTAGAAGAACGCTCCGGCTGCGGCACGCCAACCGGTGCTGATCGTTCAGTGTTGCTATAGTCAGATAACAAGCACTGATACCGGAGCGCGAAATGACCCAGAATATGGAATTGATCGAGCGGATTGAGCGTATGCGCGATCTCAATCCGCTGGACGCCGCTGAAGAACTGATGCAGTCACCCGTGGACGATATTCAGTTTATCCTTTCGCGATTGCCTGCTGAGCAGGCACAGCTCATCGCTTCACACCTGGGAGATCTGTCCGCACCGGAAGAAGCGGCGACCCGCGCAGTGCTTTCCGGCATGGAAGAAACCGTCGGCGAACTGATGACGCCGGTAACAGCAACATTACCGGACAGCTACACCGTGGCGGAGGCGCTGACCTTCATGGTGAAAAGCGCCGATGTTTCTGAGATCAGCTACATTTTTGTGACGGATAATGACTGCCTGGTGGGTGTGGTCGGCATGCGGGACCTGATTCTGGCCAAACCCTCTGAGGCGCTGGCTACCATTATGGTGCGAGAGCCGTTTGCGTTCCAGGAAGGCACGCTGGTGAAGGATGCAGTCAGTGAAGTGCTCTACCGACACTACCGCATGTACCCGGTGGTGGACGAGCAGCAGCACGTAGTGGGCGAGGTGCGGGGTTGGAAGCTCTACGAACGCATCGCATCGGAACTCAGCGCCCAGGCCGGTTCCCAATACGGTGTGGCAAAGGAAGAACAGATCAACACACCGGTGCTTGCGGCCTTTCGCATGCGACATCCCTGGCTGCAGGTGAACCTGATTACGGCGTTCGCTGCTGCCTTCGTGGTCGGCATGTTCGAGAGCACCATCGCACAGATTGTTGCGTTGGCGGCCTTCCTGCCGGTTCTTGCCGGGCAAAGCGGCAACACCGGTTGTCAGGCGCTGGCCATTACCCTGAGGGGCATCACCCTGGGGCAGATCAATGACTATCCGATCCGGCGATTGCTGCGCAAGGAAGTTCTACTGGGCGCACTCAATGGCGCTGCCGTCGGCGTCATTGCCGGTATTGCCATGTTTGCTTACGCCTTGTCCACCGATTCGGCCAACCCGGCCATGCTCGGCCTCGTAATCTTTATTGCCATGGTGGGCGCTTGCATGGGCAGCGGCATCTTCGGGGTGGCGGTGCCGTTGGTGCTCAAACGGTTCGGCGCCGACCCGGCCACCGCCAGCAGCATCTTTTTGACAACCTTCACCGACATTATCGGCATGGGCCTGATGCTGTTCCTTGCAACCTCGTTGGTGCTGTAACCACGTTGCCTGACAACAGGCTCGCTTTTCATCACTATGCGGGTTCTTTGAAGAGTTCCTTTCAAGCGGGAAAACACGCCAGCTTCACGTTTACGGATGCCGTATTTCTTGAACTAGCGCAGCTGACTGTCCTTGCTGCCACGGCGATTGATACCACCATGAGACGTTTCGTGTTTCTCAAGACTAGACTGACACGCAACGCAAAGTTGAACCCCGGGAATCGCTTTGCGGCGCGCTTCCGGAATCGCACTGTCACACTCCTCGCAATGGGTGGCACTCTCGCCGCTCACCAGTTGGCTGCGTGCGCGCTGCACCTCGTCGTCTACGCTCGCGTCGATCTGATCCTGAACGGCGCCATCCCGGGACCAACCACCTGCCATAGCGCTCTCCCATCTTTGCAAAAGTCGTGTAAAACTGCGTCTGACCCGTTTCGTACGGTGCGCTAGTCTGGAAAACTGCTCGTACTCTCAATGACTTTGAATCACTGTCAATCATTTTCCAGCTTCTGCGCGGCTGCCCGCTATCGTCATAATCGCCGTGCAAGCTACATTCTGTTATTAAAAAAGAAAGGTGCCTTTGTGTCCACCAGCGTCCAGATAAGCGACATTAACCTTACCTATCCAACCGAGTCCGGCACCGTCGCGGTGCTCAACAACGCTTCACTCACGATCCCGCCCGGCGACACACTGGCGATTACCGGCCCCTCCGGAAGCGGGAAAACCTCGCTGCTTCTGTTGCTATCCGGGCTCCAGCGCCCGACCAGTGGAGAGATCCTCGTGGGCAATCAACGCCTGGGCGAGATGGATGCAAACACCCTGGCCGACTGGCGCAGCGAACACCTGGGCATCATCTTTCAGTCCTTTCATTTGTTGCCGGGCCTGACGGCACTTGGGAACGTTAGTCTGCCGCTGGAAATCGCCGGGCAGGCGGATGCCCGCGAGCAGGCCCTTTCGATGCTGGAGGCGGTCGGCCTTACCCACCGGCTGCAGCATTATCCAGGACAGCTTTCCGGGGGCGAGCAACAGCGTGTCGCGATCGCACGGGCACTGGTGCACCAGCCAAGCCTGCTGCTGGGCGATGAGCCCACCGGCAACCTGGACCATGCCACTGGCGAAAAAGTGCTCTCACTGCTGTTCGACCTCCACAAGGAAAGCAAATCCACCCTGGTGCTGGTGACCCACGACGAACGTGTCGCGGAGCGCTGCCAGCACCGGGTCCGGATGGATGTTGGGCGCCTTTATGAAGCGTAACGCTCAGACAAAGCCGCTGTGGATGCTCAAATTCGCGATCACCGATCTGCGATCGCGCATCTCTGCGCTCAAGGTCTTTCTCGCCTGCCTTATCCTCGGCGTTACCCTGGTGGCCGCTACGGCCAGCCTCTACCGGGTGATCGAGCAGAGCCTGCTGGCGGATACCCGCATGCTGTTGGGTGGTGACGTGGAGCTGGATGCCAGTGAGCCGTTACCAAGTGACGTGATCGATTGGGTAGGGCGCACCGGGACTCTTTCGCTGGTTCGGGAGTTCGACACGATTGTCAGTGGCGAAAGCGGTGACGGCTTCTTTCGCGCTGAGATCCTGATTCCGGATGCGGCCTATCCGCTCTACGGTGAGTTGCAGCTAACGCCGGATCAGTCGCGTGCCGAGCTAACCGCACGCAAGGATGGCCGATGGGGCGCGGTCATCGACCCCTTGCTGGCCGAACGCCTGGGCCAGACCATCGGGGACCAGATCGAAATCGGCGCGGCCACCTTTCGCATCAGCGGCCTGATCCAGAAACAGCCGGACCGTCGCCTGAATGCCAACTGGCGTGGCCTGCCCATCATGATTTCCGAACAGGCGGTCGAGGCGACGGAACTGATCCGGCCAGGCAGCCGCGTGGACTACGAATACCGGGTGAAGACCGACCAGAATCTGGATACGTGGCTGGCGGACTTCGAACAGGCATTCCCGGAACCAAACTGGGACACCACTACCTTCGCCGAGCGCAGCGAACGCATCGCCGAACGGCTGGACCAGATTGCCACAGCGCTCATCCTGATTGCCTTCACCACGCTGTTTATTGGCGGCCTCGGTGTCGCCAACAGCATACACGCCTACCTGGATGAAAAACTGGGCACCATCGCCACCCTGCAGACACTCGGCCTGCGCCGTAAACCATTGGTGGCCATTTACCTGTTGCAGATCGGACTGCTGGGCAGCCTGGCTGGCCTGATCGGAGGCGGAATCGGACTGGGATTCTCCGCGGTGGCGATATCCCTGGCCGGCGACGCCTACGCGCTGTCCGGGCCCGAAGGGGCAGGGGGCTGGTTATCCCTGTGGTTTGTTCCCTTGCTGCTGAGCTGGCTGTTTGCGGTACTTACGGCCTACGTCTTCGCGCTACCGGCCCTGGCCAGGGCCCTGGCTGCGTCACCGGCTGGGCTGTTCCGGGGGCAGGTACAGGCCGCCCGTAACGAACCCCGCACATGGCGGATCGCGAGCTACGTGCTGCTGGCGATCTATATCAGCGCCACCTTGTTCTGGTTGCCGTCGCCGCAACTGGGATTCCTGTTCCTGCTGGCGGTGGTCGTACTCTGGGCCTTGCTGGAGGGCATCATCAAAGGGCTGCGGCGAGGAGCCAAAGCGCTGGAACACAGCGGCTTTGCTGACCGCAAGTTCGCCCGGCGGCTGGCGCTCGCCAACCTCCACCGGCCGGATTCGCCACTGAGGGCAACGTTGTTGTCGCTCGGCACCGCGTTGACCCTGGTGGTGGCCTGTACCCTGATGGTCACCACACTTCTGAGAGCACTGGAAACCACGATCCCGGCGGAATCCCCCGCGCTGATCCTCTACGAAGTGTTCCCGGACCAGATGGAGCCGCTCACGTCCGGCCTTGAATCGCTGGACCCGTCCAGCAGAACGGAACTTCTGCCACTGGTTCGCGCCCGAATGGCCGCCATCAATGAAGAGCCCATCCCAGACGCGCTCGCTGACGACCCCCGAGCCAGGCGCGAAGCCATGGGTGACGAATACAAGCTCACCTACCTGGCGGGAAATCCGGAAGGCCTTGAGCTGGTAAAAGGCAATTGGTGGAGCACTCCGGCCCCGGAAGGGCAGCCCGCCTACATGGCGATGGAAGACCGCGAAGCCAACGCACTCGGGCTAACGGTGGGCGATCGGATTGAGTTCACGGCCCAGGACCAGCCGATTGTCGTCGAAATTCGGGCCATCTACCGCCAGAAAGGCCTACAGACCCGATTCTGGTTTGAAGGCGTTCTGCAGCAAGGCGCCCTGGATGGATTGATCAGCCTTTACGTCGGCGCGGTCTACCAGAGCGACCCCGCCGCCAAGGAATCGCAGCAATGGCTGGCCAGCAACATCCCCAACGTCATCACACTGCGCACGGCTGACTGGCTTGAAACTGCGGGAGATCTGCTCAACAAGGCAGCCGCTGGCCTTGCGGCGGTTGCGTCCGTCAGCCTGCTGGCAAGCCTGTTGGTGTTGTCCAGCGTGGTCAGCGTCAGCCGCAGGCGCCAACTCTACGAGGCCAACCTGCTGCATTGTCTCGGTGCCCGGCACCAGGCCATCCGGAACTCCATGCTGCTGGAAACCGGCTTGCTGACCTTTCTCGCAACGGTGTTTGCCACGGCGCTGGGTTCGCTGATCGCGCTGCCGGTGGCAGACCTGGCGCTCAAACTGCCAGCGGGAGATCTGTGGTGGATCGGCGCACTGGTGGCCGGCGTCGTCAGCGCGCTGGCGTTGCTGGGTGGCTTGCTGCCCACGTTGAGGGCGATGCGGCTGAATCCGGCGGTTCTGTTGCGGGATGGGTAATTGACTGGTTACATCGCCCTCGCGAACAACCCAAAGGGCAGGGCCTTCAACACGTAACTGAGCGGTGTCCAGGGCCACCAGGGCACATAGGCGCGGCGTACCTCGGAATCGATCGCTTTCACCAGAGCTTTTACGCCGGTTTCCAGATCCACCCGGAAGGGGGCGTTCTTGGTATCGCGGTTGATGTCGGTGAGGATGTAGCCCGGCATGATGTTGCTGACGTTGATGGGCTTGCCCTTGGTGTCCAGTTGCAGGCCTTCAGCCAGTGACGCTACGGCGGCCTTGGTGGCTGCGTAGACGTTGATAGGGCCACGGAAGCCGCGAACACCGCTGACTGACGACATCAGTACCAGATGCCCACTGTTCTGTTCCCGGAAAATCTCCATCGCCGCCTCGCTCTGGGCAATGGCGGCGATGAAGTTGGTTTCCGCCGTCTGCCGGTTGGCGGCAAAGTGCCCGCGCCCAATCGGCTGGGAGCTGCCAATACCTGCATTCACCACCACGCGGTCAAGGCCGCCCAGCTCTTCCCGAAAGCCCCGGAATACCTCGAACACCTGCTCGTAGTCGCACACGTCCAGGCCGCGGACCAGCACCCGAATATCGGGGTAGGCCTGCTGTAATTCCCGCTGTAATGCCTCCATCTTATCCGCCCGCCGCGCACAGAGCGCAAGATTACAGCCCTTGGCGGCCCATTCGCGGGCCATGCCTTCACCGAGGCCGGTGCTGGCACCGGTAATCAGAATGTTCTTTCTCATTGGTTATGCCTTGGCTGGTTCGATTTGTTTGAGATCAGCCTAGCATGATTGGGTGAGTTTGGAATTGGGTGACGCGCCTTAATCTACGGTCCTCGTTAGCCCCGACTCATGCAGCGCATTGCCAATCGCCTGATAGGCTCTTTCCGCTTCCGACAGGGCTGCATAATCGCGTGCGCAAACCGCGACGATAACCGCTTCATCGGGTGCCTGGGGGTTGAGCAGGCCGATATCGCAGGAGCGGGCCACCTGGGTGCCGGTTTTGTGGGCGAAATGGGTGCCCGCTGGCAAGCCCCCTGCAATCCGGTGATCACCCGTGGTGATTTCGGATAGATACCCCAGCAATTGGTCCGTGTGGGCGTCATTCAACAGTTCGCCCCTGACCAGTTGCTCCAGCAATGCCCCGAAGGCTTCGAGACTGCCTGAGTTGATTCCCCGCTGGTAATAGCGCTCAAAGGCTTCACGCACGCCTTTGGCATCCGCCTCTCTTGCAGTAATGTTGAGTTTTTTCAGCAACATATCGTACCGCGCCTGGTAGGTGCGGGCGGTTTTCAGATCGATGAAATCACGATTGGTCAGCACCGAAACACTGGGGTGAACTTCCCTGTATGCGTCGTAGCGCACCTGGAGGATCGTGGTAATCGGCCCCAGCCCTTCGGGAACCAGCCGTGCCACATCCTCTCCGAATGATTTCTCGCCAAGAAAACGTATCAACATGTCGGTTGCTGTGCTGTCACTGTCGACAATAGAGCGTCTGTTGAGCTCTTCCAGGCTGTAACGGGCACCGGGGTCCACCCAGAGCAGATCTCCAGTGCCATCCACATAATCTGCAGCCCGGAGAGTGAGTTTCTGCTCCAGATCCAGGCCTTCGTTCTCGGCACGTTGCATCAATACGATGGCTAGCGGAATTTTGACGGTAGAGGCCAGATACCAGTCCTGGTCGATGTTATGAGAAACCTTCTGACCCGTACCCAGATGACGGATGTAGACCCCGAGATCGCCAGAGAAGGTTCGGTCAATGCGTTCGATTTCTTTCTGCAGAGTCGGGGACCAGTCATCGGCCTGGGCCGCAGAACCCAGGCTGAGAACGAAGAGGGCCAACAGTGCCGCACCGGCCTGCGAGAAGATAGGTTGCAGATTCATGGGGCTCCCTGTTTGCGCCGGGTTACAAATGCTAAGGGTTCCAATGCTGCGTGCACAGTCCGACGGCTGTCAACGAACCGCCAGTTACGATCCGGTAGCCTTCAAGCGATCTTCATCTATTACCGCTAAACCTGATATGCGAAGGTTGCGTTTATACGGAAAGAACCCAACTGCGGCGCAGGGAGTATCCGAAATGGCGAGCAAAGGCGAACGTATTGACGGTCTGGATGCCCTTCGGGGCTTTGCCATCTTCGGTATCCTGCTGATTAATATTCAGGTGTTCTCGGGCTGGGGGTTCGTCTCCGCTGACACAAGGCAAGCGTTAACCTGGTCGGAATGGGACGAACCCATCGCCACCTGGCTGGACATCCTGGTGCGGGCCAAGTTCTATAGCCTGTTCTCCCTGCTGTTTGGTTACAGCTTCATGATGCTGGCCCAGCGGGTACAGCAAAGCCCCGTCCGCTATCACTTGCGGCGAATGCTGGGGCTGCTGGTTATTGGCACCGCCCATTCCCTGTTCCTATCCCCGTGGGACATCCTCATGCTGTACGGGGTAATGGGGCTTTTCCTGGGGGCCTTCCTGAACGTTCGCGCTCCAACGCTGGCTGCCTGCGGCGTTGCCCTGCTGATAGTCACGGCTGTAGCACTCTGGTTCGCGCCCCAGTTGGGGTTGGCGGATCTCGGAAGCGGCACTTCACTGCGCCTGCTGCAGGACAATGTGCCAGCCCTGAGTGGGGGGAGTTACCTGGAGGTGGTCGAAGCCAATGCCTACCTCAGCGTCAGCGTGTTTCTGGATCGGATTGAACACCTGCGCCCCCTACGGGTGATGGCGATGTTTCTATTTGGCGCCGCTGCTGCCCGCCTGCACCTGGCGGAGCGCAATTCGGGCCATGTCCGGCTATTGATTGTGGTGGCACTGGTTGGCCTGGTGGTCGGCACCGCCCTGGCCATGGCCGAGGTCAAACTGGGTGAAGAGAGCCTGGCCCACAGGGTTGTAAGTTTGCTGGGCGGTGTAGGCGCTCCACCGTTGCTTGCCATGGGCTATGGTGCCGTTCTGCTGCTTTGGTGGCGGGGCAGGGGACGCTTGACCGGGGCGGTTCGCTCGGCCCTTGCGCCAACCGGTCGTATGGCACTCACCAACTACATTCTGCAGTCCGCCGTCTGCATCTGCGTGTTCTATGGCATGTGGGGCGACCGCTTCGCCTCACTCTCGCTCGCAGCGCTGATGCTGTATTCAACGGTATTTTTCATGGCCCAGATGATCTTCAGCGCTGTCTGGCTGCGGCTGTTCACCCAAGGGCCCCTGGAATGGCTCTGGCGCTGGCAGATGAAGCGCAAGCGGCCGAGGTTGCTCCGGACATCAACAGTGACATGAAAAACGAAAATACGATTCTGTGATATTTGCGGTCAATCATTCTTTATCTCTTCAATACATTGGTAGAGCCCGGCAAGGGTTCTCCAGGGCAGTTCAGGCTCTTTATCGTCTTTTCCTTCAGCCAGATCGTCTCACCCTGATACGGATGTTCTCTCCAGTCTTCTGTCACCTCAATACAAAAACCGGGCAAATCGGGCAGGCGTTTGATAAAGGTTTTTGGATAACCTTCGGGCTTTTCACCAATAATGGCAGAATCCGAGTTTTTCAGATCGACGGCTGATTGTTGCGAAGCACAACCAATAAGGCCTATGCCCAAAAGTATGGTGAAAATGCGCTTCATAGCGTGGACCCATCCAGATCTTTCACATAAACATGAGTCGTCTTTGTATGCTCGAAACCGATAGACGGGTAAAACCCATGGGACTCCGAACGACTCACATTGGATCGTACCACAACCCGTGACAGCCCTTTGGCGCGGGACCAGTCTTCAACAGCCTGAACGAGCAAGCGCCCAACACCCGCCCGTCGAACATTGGCGCTCACAACCAGCCCAGTGATCTCAGAGGTAAACAGCTCACGGATAGAAATACGCCTCTCGGCGACCGCCCACCCAACCACTGCGGCATCTGAAATAGCCACCCATATCTGATGGCTCGGGGATTCCAACAACGCCTCTAGCCATGCCCCAGTCTGAGATTCGTTGGAGGAATACCCCCATTCCAGAACAAGGTGGTGTATGCCCGAGAGGTGTTCAGCTGTTCCTTGCTGGATCGAGATATCCATATTCATTCAAAAGACCTGCTTCCAGAGTTCATCGTTACCTCCCAACCCGTAGGTAAAAAGGACCGGATGAGGTTGTTTGTCGTGTTATACCTGCGTTTCATTCGGAATCCGTTCCAACAGGTCGGTAACGCCAACATCCATGCCTGCCTGCGACAGCAACGTTGAAACTTGCCCGCGATGGTGGGTTTGATGGTTAAAGAAATGGAGAACCAGGCTCGAATACCGCTTGTTGGCGGAAACACCTTTCATGTTGTGATAACTGAGAACAATATCCAGGTCGCCTTCGGAGAGATGGGATATCCAGTCGATAATCTGGCGATCCAGCCAGATCCGGTGTTCCTTCAAGCCGTCCAGATCGTCAAAGACAATCTGATCCAGGCTCTTAGGGTTTTCAAGATCAACGACAGCCTGAAATGAGTCCAGGCAGGATGGGTGGGTCACGAAACGTTTGAACCATAGGGTGTCAGCCACAACGATGTGATTGAGCGTTCCCAGAATGGAGCCGAAGAAGGCCCCACGGTCCTTGGTTAGCTCCGAGGCGGAGAGGCGACCGGCCGCTTCGTAGACCTTTGCGTTCATCCACTGATTGTAAGCGGCCAATAATTGGAAATGTTCTTTCAGACCCATCGGGGCTTCTCCCAGGTGGAGGGTGTCACTTCAAGTACACTGCTCTCATTTTACGCACGCACACCGAGCCTCACAGCGAAAGAAAGCGCTCGAGGCGTACCCGCTCGTCCTGCAACGCTGGCTTGAACGCGGCGTCGCCTGGGGCATGTCCGCTCACATACCCTGGCTCTAGCTCCAATTGCCCATCACGTACGGCGGCATTAGCCCAGCCTATGACATGACCGCGCCACAGCATAGGTAGTGCATAGTAACCACGCACCCGTTTTGGTGCCGGAGTGTAGGCCTCAAAACGGTAGGCCCAGCCCCAGAAACGCTCAAAGCGATCGCGGTCCCAAACTAAAGGATCGAAGGGCGCCAGTAGGCGCAGGCGGTCATCCAGCATATTGTCACTCGCAAAGCGGCGACTGCCAGGATTCTCGCCGATGGGCCAAAACCAGCGACAGCCATCGACTGTCGCCTGGGGCAGGCGAGCCTTTGCACGCGCGAGTGCTTCACGACGACGCTCGCGCCACTGCGGGACCGCTGAAGAACTCACGCTCGTTACCAGGCGGCTGAGCGTAGCCGCAGGCAGCGGGGCATACTTTGCGACTGCTACGTCGACCAATGCGTCCAGTGTGGTATCCGGGTTCACCGCGTCGTGCCCATCAGCGAGCGGCGGCGCATACAGGCGTACCCCGGCTTCGCGCCTTGCCACACGCAGCATCCCACGATAATGCATGCCGTCCAAGAGCTGCGTACTGGCACGGCTATTACCGCCGAACCAATTCTTGGTGGTGCCATGCTCGAAGGCTGAGTCCACCTCGCGCGGGTGAACGACACCACGGCTTTGCACAAATTCCTGCACCGCCTGCGCCTGTTCCCAGCGTGAGCGTGGCCACTCGGTGCGCGCCGTGCGCGGGTGCATAAGGCGCTGAGTGGTGCGGGGCAGAACCCCGTAGTTGATAAAGAAATCTTCCTCGATCGCCAGGCGCGGGTAGCGAGCTTCCAGGTCACCCGCCTGGTAGTCGATAACACGATGGCGGAGCATCAAATCCTGCGCCCGTGCCGGCGCTCGTATTGGGTCGAGCTGGACAAAACCCAGTTTATTAATCGCACGTGCCAAAGTGGTCGGCTTGAAGAGACTGCGCGAGATGGCGTAGCGGCGCAAATGATCCATGGTGAGGGTAGCGGTCATAGTAATCAGTTGCCTTACTTGTCCGGCTGAATCGAGATGTGCCGGTCCGGCGGCGGCAGTTTGGGTAGCATGGCTTCCGCATCAACCGTGCGGGTAGCGAAAAAGGCTTCCGCCGCTTCAATCAGAGCCGCCTCGGTTTTGAGGATACCAAGATAGACCGGCCATTCGGCGTCGATCAGTTCCGTGCTGTAAAAATTCGGATCGACTTCCACCAACTTTGCCAGAAACCGGAACTCCATTTCGTTCATGACGGCGTAATCGCAGCGTTTGTTCAGAAACATGCCCAGCATCTGTTGGGCATTGTAAGAGTCATGGCGGGCCAGGTTGGTACCAATCCGCCGCTCAAGTTGATCACTGTAGACAAACCATTTTCGCAGACAGATGCTGCCATCAAGATCATCGAAGGAGGCCGGTTGCCGGCCAGGTTGTGCGAACAGACGATCACGCCAGGTTAACACCGGTCCGACGGCGTGCATCCGGCTTGGTAGCGGCATCCACAACGGGTTGGCAAAAACCGCGTTGGCTTGTCCTTTTTCCAGGGCCCAGGCCTGGCGCTTGCGCGGCATCGGGCGGAAACCGGCTGTAATACCGGCCTCCAGGCTGAACTCATTGATCACCTCAACCAGAATGCCCTTGTTAAGGGTGTCACCGTAATAAAACGGCAGAAAACCCTCGTCCGACCCCATAATTTCGAGCGTTTGAGAAGAAACTGGAAGGCACCAGAATGCGACGATGATCAGCAAACCTACTCTCATGAAAATTCCTCTTATGCTCCGATCAAAGGCTAGGAGCGCCTACTGTACCGGGGTAAGTCCTCTTTTGAGACTGCAAAGGCCTCTAGGAGTCGGCTTCATAACTGATCAAATCCACCTCCGCTGCCTGCATACGCAGAGGGACGAGGGCCTGATACGCGGCGGAATCGTGCCATCTGACAACGACCTCCATGCTTGGGAAGCGGATAACCACGGTATCTGTATGAGGGTGTTGCCCGCTCAAGACTCTTGCTTGCGTGCCGCGAAGCACAAGTTCGGCGCCCCAGGGCTCCAGGGTATCGGGGACTTGGCGGCGGTATTCTTCCCATCTGGCTGGGTCTTTTATGGTGATTTGGCCGATTACGTAGGCTGTCATTTGTGGACCTATCTTGTTGTCGGTTTTGTTTTCCGTATCGGTTCTCTTTCGCTAGGCTACCAGCAATTCACATGGAGGCGAACATGAAAGGATTCCGCGCTTTAGTCTGTGCATTGTTAATTTCTCTTCCTGTCCTGGGCTATTCCGGCACGTTGGTACTCTCGCAACATCTGGCCTTGGAATATCCGGAGCCTGAACAGATCTCCCATTCGAGCAACATGCTCATCCTCAAATACGACGATTGGGCATTGTCCCATCAGGTTGTGGATGGAGAGTCGATGTATTCTCAGGTGGACCTCACAGGTGTTACTGGCAAGTTTATTCAATCCATATTCATTCCTGAAAAGCGCTCCGTACTACCAAACTGGCTGCAACTGCTTGCGGAAGAGCAGGGCAGGGTATCTGTCCGTGTTTGACCGGGCAGCCATTCATCACATCGTGATTCAGGGGACTGAAGAGCGGTATCAAGAGGTGATCAACAACATCAGGGAGCTTACGAGCTAATCTCGGAATCAGGCGAATGCGACGAAGCGATGAAGTTTGTTCCAGAACCGCTAAGCCCCGGAGAAAGTGCTCTGAAATGGTTGTCCAGGGAAGCCAGAAGCAAATTCCTGAAAACGCTTGCTGAGAACAAGGAGCACTATACTCTGTGCGTTAAAGCTGCTGCTTACCGTATGGCTCAGTGTTTTCATATGGCGGCGTTGGGGGGTTAAATAGATCTGTCCCGGATTTCTCGCTGAAGCGCCAACACAAAATAACCGCGGGGCTTTTTCTACAGCTTCAACGCCTGAGTTGGGCGGCAATTTCGTCGACTCCTACTGTTGCTGGAGATTATCCAATTGAGCTCTGCCTTTTTTCGAGCCGATAACGCAAGAAGGTTTTATCTGCGACCTCTAATTGCCCATTTTTACGGAAGCCTAAACGCAGCAAGCCTTTAATATTCTTCCTCGTGGGCGGGAGGAGCACCGTGACCGCCTCGAAACCCATTTCTCCAAAAGCTCGACGAATTATTTCGCTGTAGAGGGTTTTCCCTAATCCCCAATGATCCGGGTGCAGTACTAATCCCAAGTCAGCTTCCCCGTTCTCGCGTTGTAATCCACCCCAGCCGACAAACTGACCATCAACGACAAACGCCCACGGACCGTAACCATCTTCTTTCCATAGCCGTTCTTTTGCAGCAATAAATTCCTCGCAGTCGCTTTCCCCGAAACAACTGGTTGCCAAAGGCATATGCCGCCGCACCAACGGATTATTCATTAGTTCGATAATTTCGGAGCTATCGACTTCCGTTAGCCGCTTGAATTCAGTAGTCATCACTGTTCACTTTGCCGCCCAACGCCTTGCAGCAGGGGCGCGACGTCAGGAGCGTCCCTTGCCTGCATTTGTTAACTTTCGTCTTTAAGATTTTCTGGCAGTTTCACCTTGCCGCTCTCCACGAAATCACCTAGCGTTCGTAGCCGACGATAATGTGCCATAAGAACTTTTAACGTAACCTCGGGATCTGCTGTTTTGTCCTGAAGTTCCTTCAAACTTTGAAAGCCTAGGTGCTTTGCGAGCTCCTCAGACATATTATTTAATTCTTTTGCCTCAGATGCCGCGAGCGAAGCATATTCGCGGTTCTGCTGCCGCCGGCGCTTCGCTATATCGAGCCTCGCGCGGTCAATTCGTTTGAATGCCTCAACTGCGGTAACACCTGCGCCCAATAAGATTCCTACTGACTTGGCCACCTGAAGGGCAACATCAGGGTTTATCAGAAGGTCTATCCATCCTGGAGAAGCATACTGAATAGACTGAACGGTTGGGCGCTGTTGCTTCGGAATTTGATTGAAAAGCACCGCATAAAGGTTTACGTAGCTGTATCCGCCCTGCCACGGATATTCATGGAATGTCTTGTTTACTCTGTCGACTATTCTAGGATCTAGCTCTTGGGAGCTATCAAAATGAAAAACAAACGAATGCGCTTGCTGGTAGGCATAGGGGAATCCGTAAAGGTCTTCCAGGGCCCAACGTTCATCCATTAATACTCGGTAGATGCCAGTGTCTTCCACACTTACTCCCTTGAAAGTTAACAGCAGTTAGACCGACGTCTCAGTGATTGCCAAAATTTGACCGCTTCGTTATTACGTTTCACGATCTCGGAAACCCCTTAAATACTCGTTAAAACTAGCCGTAAATCCAATAACTTGCAAAGCGAAACAGCCCAGCTGGCAGGTTCTATACTGCGCAATCATGAGGCGGTCGCATTTCCGCAATCATAAAACAGTCCAATGATTCCGGAGACCCCGAAAACAAAAAAGGCCCGAAGCTTTAACACTTCAGGCCTTCTCATCACTCACTGCAGTCAATCACCTCAACCGCACTTGCTATCGCCGCAAGACAGGCAAGTCGCACACCCGTCCATCACGATCACCGCCTTGGTGCTGCACTTGCCGCACATGGTGGCGTTGGGCGGGTAGTCGCCGGCTTTGTCGTCGTTCGTGGCCGTGGTGTGGCTGGCTTCGAATTCGGCGCGTTTTTCGGCGAGGATGCGCTTGGTGACTTCGCTCATTTCCTCACTCTCAATCAGGCCAATGGCCTTGAGGTGCTTCTCGATCACGGCGCCAATTTCAGCGACGAGAGAGGGCATGAACACGCCGCCTTTCTTGAAGTAGCCGCCGTTGGGGTCGTACACGCTGCGCAGTTCTTCCACCAGGAAGGTGACGTCGCCGCCTTTGCGGAACACGGCGGAGACAACGCGGGTGAGGGCGATTACCCACTGGAAGTGTTCCATCGACTTGGAGTTGATGAACACTTCATACGGCTGCCGGCTTTCGTGGTCGGTGCCTTCGTTGAGCAGGATGTCATTAATGGTGATGTACATCGCGTGCTCGGCCACCGGCGGTTTGATCTTGTAGGTGGTGCCCAGCAGGAAGTCCGGCCGTTCGATGTATTCGTTCATCTCAACCGGTTTGTTTTCCGGCTGCGCGGCTGGCTGAGCTGCTTCTGGGTCGGCTTTCTTTACGCGGTAGCCGACGATTTTGTTGCTGATTTTAACGGTCATGTTCGTTGTCCTGTGTCGGTTCCCGGGATCAGTATTTGCCGTAGGTGCCTTCTTTAAGCGCATCAAACAGGTTGGCGGCGTTATGGAGCTCGCCGTCGTACTCCACCTGTTCGTTGCCCTTGAGGGTCACCTTGCTGCCGTCGTCCAGGGTGAATTCGTACAGTGTGTTTTCCAGGTCTTTCTCCTGAACCAGCACGCCCTGGAAGGCTTCCGGGTTAAAGCGGAAGGTGGTGCAACCCTTCAGGCCTTTGTCGTAGGCGTACATGTAGATGTCTTTGAAGTCCGGATACGCGAAGTCCTGGGGCACGTTGGCGGTCTTGGAGATGGACGAGTCCACCCACAGTTGGGCCGCGGCCTGGATGTCCACGTGCTGCGCCGGCGTCACGTCTTCAGACGTGGTGAAGTATTGGGGCAGGCGCTTGTCTTCTTCTTCGGAGAAGGGCATTGCACCGGGGTTAACCAGGTGGCGATAGGCCAGCAGCTCGAAGGAGAATACGTCGACTTTTTCCTTGGTCTTGCGCCCTTCGCGGATGATGTTGCGCGCGTAGTGGTGCGAGAAGCTCGGCTCGATGCCGTTACTGGCGTTGTTGGCCAATGACAGGCTGATGGTGCCGGTGGGCGCGATGGAGGTGTGGTGCGTGAAGCGGCCACCTTTCTCGGCCAGTTGCTCGATCAGCTCCGGCTCTACGCCGGCGATCTGCTGCATGTACTTGCTGTACTTGGCGTGCAGCACCTTGCCTTTGAGCTTGTCGCCCAGCTTGTAGCCGTCCTGGGACAGCTGCGGGCACTTGGTCAGCATCTTTGGAGTAACTTCAAACTCGTCATCCATGATCGGCGCCGGGCCTTTCTCTTCGGCCAGGGCCAGGGACTGGCGCCAGCCTTCCACGGCCATTTCACGTACGACTTCTTCGGTAAACTGCACGGATTCGGACGAGCCGTAAGGCATACGCAGCATGGCGAGGGTGGAGCCCAGGCCGAGGATGCCCATGCCGTGGCGGCGCTTGTAGGTGATTTCGTGGCGCTGCTCTTCCAGCGGCAGACCATTGATTTCCACTACGTTGTCCAGCATGCGGGTGAAGATGCCAACGACTTTACGGTACTTCTCATAGTTGAAGCTGGCCTTGTCGGTGAACGGGTAGTCCACGAACATGGTCAGGTTCACAGAGCCCAGCAGACAGCTGCCGTACGGGGGCAGGGGCTGTTCGCCACAGGGGTTGGTGGCGCGGATGTCTTCGCAGAACCAGTTGTTGTTCATCTGGTTGACCTTGTCGATCAGGATGAACCCTGGCTCGGCGTAGTCGTAGGTGCTGGTCATGATGGTGTCCCAGATGAACTGGGCTTTCAGGGTGCGGTAGATGCGGCACGCAACCTTGCCTTCGCCATTGACCACGTAACCCTTCTGGATCGGGAAGTCGCGGTACACGAACTGGGTTTCGTCGGACAGGTCCAGGCCTTCGTCTTCCACTTCTTTTTCAGTGACGGGGAACGACAGGTGCCAGTCGTCGCCGTTGCGCACGGCTTCGATGAAGTCTTCGGTGATCAGCAGCGACAGGTTGAACTGGCGCAGGCGGCCGTCTTCACGCTTGGCCTGGATGAAGTCGATGACGTCCGGGTGGTGTACGTCGAAGGTGGCCATCTGCGCGCCACGGCGGCCACCGGCGGAAGACACGGTGAAGCACATGCGGTCGAAGATATCCATGAACGACAGCGGGCCGGAGGTGGTGGCACCCGCACCGGCAACGTAGGCGCCGCGGGGGCGCAGGGTGGAGAATTCATAACCAATACCACAACCGGCTTTGAGGGTGAGGCCGGCTTCGTGGTTTTTTTCCAGGATGTCGTTCATGGAGTCCTGAACGGAGCCAGACACGGTGCAGTTGATGGTGGACGTGGCTGGTTTGTGGGCTTCCGCACCGGCGTTGGAGGTAATGCGGCCAGCGGGGATGGCACCGTGGCGCAGGGCCCAGACGAATTCTTTCTTGTGCTTGGCACGGTTGGCTTTGTTTTCCACTTCGGCAAGGGCAGTGGCAACACGCTCGTAGGTTGCTTCGATGTCCTTATCGACGGGTTCGCCGGTCTTGGTTTTGAGTTGGTACTTGCTGTTCCAGATGTCCAGCGAAGCTTCCTGCATTGGAATTGTTGTTATCACTGCCTGTGCTTTAGCGTTCATTGCCACCCTCGGATGTCCGGTATGTCTTTTGATGGCCGTTGCAAACCGCAGCCGGCCATACCCCATGTGTCGTTAAGATGTCTCAGCCTGGAAGGCCGTTATGCTTCAGATCCGGTGAAACACTAGATCTGGTGTTTTTCTAACCTGCTGTCCGCCCTGGAAAGGGCGTAACAGCGGGTTTTCAGGAAAGATGGTCACCCGCGTGGTTTACTGGCGCGCCGTTTGTGGTGAGCGGGCCGAGCAAACCCTATATATGGGTGAATATGAGATGAGTATAACAGGATATAGTGGTCTGTGAATAAGAAGACAACTATAGATTGCGGCTCATAGCGAAAGAAAATCAATGGATGAATGCTTGAATATCCTGAAATGCCCGCAGAAACGCCGCGTTGAGGCATTTTACTGGAAACCACTAGATGTTGTGGTCAAAAACTGCGCAGCGAAAAATCTGAAAAAAGGTTCATAAAGTCAGTTAAATGTGACCGATGCACGTACCCGTTTTGTACCTGTCGCTAAAGTAGTGATGTGGAGTCGTAAGAGGTAGTGGCCCACAGGAAGTGAAAACTACTATAAAAGGAACATAATAATGAAAGGCCTGAAACGAACACTGCTTGCGCTGGGCGTCGCAGGGTTGCCTGCTGCCGCAATGGCAGACATTGTGATGCTGGAGGACAGCGCAATGGGAAACATTACCGGCCAGGCCGGTGTGTCCATTGAGCTGGAAACCAAGATCAATATGGACCGCTTTATCTATACCGATGAAGGGTCGCTGACGATCAGCGATATCAGCATCGGCGGTGCGGAACGGACAGACTTCTTTGGTTTCAATGGCCTGGGTGGGCCAGATTCCAATGATCTGCTGGACAACATCCGTATCGATATTGATGTGCTCGCCGACGGCGATGCGGCCATCAATATCCGCCCGCAATTCTTCAATGCTATTGATTTCCGTGTGACCTCCGGTGCGTGGGAATTGTGGGGGCAGGGCGGCCAGAACACGGCGCTGATGGACAACCTGTTCATTGAAGGTGTGTTGGGGCGTGGCTCTATTCACATTGATACAGACACCGACGTCATGCGGCTACGTTCTGCGTTTGCCATTGAGGTGATGGATTTCGATGTGCCGTTTGCGGCCGTGGGCATTCGTGGCCTTTCATTGACCGGTGCGGACTACGATCAGACCTTCCCGAGCGTGTTGGACCTGTTCGCGGAAGTGGACCTGTACATCTACAACGGCCAGCGTGCAGACGGTGGTTCCTCCCTGGCGATCGATATGCCCAGCTTTGCGGCGGACATCGGAATGCAGGAGGTGATTGTGGGGCAGGCCTCGATCGGCCAGATCTTTATTGATGACCTGGCGATCACCAATACTCAGATGCGGGTGTACGGTCACTAGTGACCAAACGGTCTACGGGGCATGCAAGGTGCCCCGTAGACGAGTTTGCCGGCGAGCGTGATTAGCCCAACAACAAGCTGTCGTCGTCCACTTCCAGCCCGCGCTGCTTCTCGAACAGTTCCAGCAGGTCTTTCACTTCCAGTCCTTCCCGGTCCTGGCCGGCGATGTCGAACACCACCTGGCCCTGATGCAGCATCACTGTGCGGTCGCCGACTTCCAGCGCCTGTTTCATGCTGTGGGTGACCATCAGCGCGGTGAGCTTCTGTTCTTCGATGATCTGTGTGGTCAGGTCCAGCACGAAGGAGGCGGTTTTCGGGTCCAGCGCGGCGGTGTGTTCGTCCAGCAACAGGATGGCGGAGGGTGTCAGGCTGGCCATCAACAGGCTTACGGCCTGGCGCTGGCCGCCGGAAAGCAGGCCCATCTTGTCGCCCAGCCGGTTTTCCAGGCCCAGGTTGAGGGAGGCCAGGCTGGATTTGAACTGGTCCATATAGCGGGCTTTTACGGCTGCGCTCAGCCCACGGCGCTGGCCACGTTTGATGGCCAGGGCCAGGTTTTCCTCGATGGTCAGGCCTTCACAGGTGCCCGCCAGCGGGTCCTGGAATACACGGGCTACCCGGCCGGCACGCTTGTGGGTGGGCAGCTTTGTTACGTCCTGGTTGTCGACGATGATGTTGCCGCTGTCCACCATGACCTCACCGGCGAGGGCGTTGAGGAAGGTAGACTTGCCGGCGCCGTTGCTGCCAATCACGGTGACGAATTCGCCCTGGTTGACGGTCAGGCTCATGCCTCGGAGGGCCGGGTTTTCCAGCGGCGTGCCCTTGCCGAAGGTGAGGGTCAGGTCGGTTGCTGTAATCATGCTTCCTCCTCAGGCCTTTTTGCGGGTAAGCCGCGCGGCAATGGACGTGCGAACACCGGGCAGCACAATGGCCAGGGTGACCAGCACGGCGGTGATCAGGTTCAGGTCCTGGGCCTGTAGCCCCAGGAAGTCAGCGTTCAGTGCCAGGGCAATGGCCAGGCGGTAGACGATGGCGCCGATCACACAGGCAATCAGGGCTCGGAGAACTGTGGACGGCGTAAGCACGGCTTCACCACCGATCAGTGAGGCCAGGCCAATCACGATCACGCCCACACCCATGGTCACGTCTGCAGCGCCCTGGCTCTGGGCGAACAGGGCACCGGCGAGGCCTACCAAGCCATTAGAGACGGCAACCCCCAGAACAATCATGGCACCGGTGGCGATACCCTGGGCGCGGGCCATTCGCGGATTGGCGCCGGTGGCGCGCATGGCCAGCCCGGTTTCGGATTTCATGAAACGCCACAGCAACAACAGGCTTACCATCACCACGAGGATGAACAACAGTACCGGCACCTGATGGTAGGCAAGGCCAAGCTCGTACCAGGGTGTGAGCACGGTTTCCTCGGTGAGCAGGGCAATGTTGGGCCGGCCCATGATGCGCAGGTTCACGGAATACAGCGCGATCATCGTGAGGATGGACGCCAGCAGGTTGAGAATGTTGAGTTTGACGTTCAGCAATGCGGTTACCGCACCGGCACCCATGCCGGCAATCACGGCGGCGCCGGTGGCCAGCCAGGGGTTAACGCCTTCAATGATAAGGACGGCTGCCACGGCGGCGCCCAGGGGAAAACTGCCGTCCACGGTCAGGTCCGGGAAGTCCAGTACGCGAAACGAAAGGTAGATACCGAAGGCGACCAGCCCGTAGATCAGGCCGGTTTCGATGGCGCCATAAAAGGCAATGTTACTAAGCATGGGATAGGGTCACCGTAAATGAAAACGGGCAGCCCTTGTGAGGCCGCCCGCTAACAGTGGGTTACTTGTCGCTGTTTACGACTTTTTTCGCGTCGCTGATCAGGTCGTCGGACAGGGTAATGCCCATGCGCTCTGCGGCAGCGGGGTTCACGAACAGTTCCAGGGTGTCCACGGATTCCACATTCATGTCACCGGGGTTGGCACCTTCCAGGATGCGGGCCACCATGGCGCCGGTCTGGCGGCCGTGGTCGTAGTAGTCGAAGCCAAGGGCAGCAACGGCGCCACGGCCGACGGTGGCGGTGTCAGCGGCGAAGACCGGAATGCTGGCACGCTCGCCCACGGAGATGACCGCTTCCACGGCGCTGATCACGGTGTTGTCGGTGGTCAGGTAGATGGCGTCTGCTTTGCCCACCAGGGAACGCGCAGCACCGAGCACTTCCGAGGTCTTGGTGGCGGCGGCTTTAACCAGTTCCATGTCACGGGCCTGCAGGCGCTCTTCAAGCAGCTCCACCAGAGCCACTGCGTTGGCTTCGCCGGGGTTGTAGACGGTGCCGATGCGTTTGGCGTCTGGCACCACCCGCTCGAGCAGGTCGAGGTGGCGTTCGATGGGCAGCATGTCGGTCACGCCGGTGATGTTGGCTCCCGGAGCCTTCAGGCTTTTCACCAGCTTGGCGCCGACTGGGTCGGTTACCGCTGAGAAGACGACTGGAGTCTGGCGAGCGGCGGCGGCCATGGTCTGGGCCGACGGCGTGGCGATGGCGACGATCACGTCCGGGCCTTCACCCACGAATTTGCGGGCAATCTGTGACGCGATGGCGGCGTTGCCCTGGGCGCTTTCGTGCATGATACGAACCTGTTCGCCGTCGTTATATCCCTGTGCTTCCAGTTCGTCCCTGATGCCCTGGTAGACAGCATCCAGTGCCGGATGCTCCACAATCTGGGTGATGGCGACTACTCGCTGCTCGTCGCTCTGTGCCATGGCGGGTGCAATGGCAGCCATTGCCAGCAGGGCGGTGCCGATCAGCGTGCGCAGAATCTTGTTGGCCATAAACCGGTCTCCGGGTCTGTTCAGACTGTTTGGCGCGCCGGGAGATCGAACGCGCGTTTAATAATGGGGCGGGAGTTTATCACAGGCTATTGGATTGATGGGTAAGGGAAGGTACCTTTTACAGGGATTTGCGCGGCAGTATGCCAGCTTAAAAGTACATGTGATGCGGAATAGTTTTAGTTCCGTCACGTTTTGATGGTGACGGCTGTGGTGAAATAGGCTACTAAAGTCTAATGCAGTGCAGCCCTTACATAATAAAAACACTGATAACTCAAAAATAACACAACGCAAGGAAGGTCCATGGACACTACTGACAAACTCCCCCTGGATATGGTTTATCACTGGGAACACGCCAAAGCGGATTCCCTGTACCTGACTCAGCCCATTGGCGACGGCAAGGTGGTTGAATACACCTGGAAGCGCGCGGTGGACGAAGCCCGCCGGATGGCCTCGTACCTGAAATCCCTGAACCTGCCGGAGAAGAGCCGAGTCGGGATCATATCCAAGAACTGCGCGCAGTGGATCATGTCGGACTGGGCCATCTGGATGGCCGGCCACATCTCCGTGCCGCTTTACCCGACCCTGAACGCGGATACGGTGAACTACATCCTTAACCACAGCGAATGCGACGTTCTGTTTGTCGGTAAGCTGGACGACTGGGATCAGATGAAGTCCGGCGTGCCGGAGTCCGTGCGTTGTATTTCCTACCCACTGAGCCCGCCCAACGATTTTGAAACCTGGGACGACCTTGTGGGCAAGTACCCGCCACTTGAAGAGAACACCCAGCGGGATGCGGATGAACTGGCCACCATTGTGTACACCTCTGGCAGCACCGGCCGGCCGAAGGGCGTTATGCTGAGCTTCCGTAATATGGCATTTGCGGCTGCCGGTGGCACCCAGGTGCTGGGCGTGGGTGCGGAAGAGCGCATGCTGTCTTACCTGCCGCTGGCGCACGTTTTCGAGCGCACGTTTGTGGAGCTGGGCTCGCTGTACTCCGGTTTTCAGCTGTTCTTTGCCGAGTCGCTGGATACCTTTGTCCAGGATCTGCAGCGGGCACAGCCGACGCTGTTCCTGTCAGTGCCCCGCCTGTGGGTGAAATTCCAGCACGGCGTTTTGCAGAAGCTGCCCAAGGAGAAGCTGGAAAAGCTGCTGAAGGTTCCGCTACTGAACAAGGTGATCAAGAAGAAGGTGCTCAAAGGGCTGGGCCTGAACAAGGTCAAACTGGCTGGCAGTGGCTCCGCACCTCTTTCCAACGATGTGCTGGACTGGTACCGCAACCTGGGGCTGGAACTGCTGGAAGGCTACGGCATGTCCGAGAACTTTGCCTATTCCCACATGAACAAGCCTGGCCGTTCCCGCACCGGCTACGTGGGTGAAGCACTGCCCGGCGTGGAAATGAAGATCAGCGACGAGGGCGAAGTGCTGGTGAAAAGCCCGGCCACGATGATGGGGTACTACAAGGACGAAGAGAAAACCCGCGAAACCTTCTCAGAGGACGGTTTCCTGAAAACCGGCGACAAAGGCGAAATCGACGAGATGGGACGCCTGAAGTTGACCGGCCGCATCAAGGAAATCTTCAAGACCAGCAAGGGTAAGTACATCGCCCCCGCACCGATCGAGAACCGCCTGATGTCTCACGAGGCCATCGAAATGGTGTGTGTCTCCGGGGCCAACCAGACGCAACCCCACGCGCTGGTGATGCTGGGCGAGGAGATTCGTCCGAAGATGGCTGATGAAGCATTCCGCAAGGACATCGAGGCCAGCTTCAAGCAGTTGATTACGGACGTCAACAAGACCGTGGACCCTCACGAGCAACTGGCGTTCATTACCGTGGTCAGCGATGAATGGTCCATCGAGAACAGCTTCCTGACCCCGACACTGAAGCTGAAGCGTAATGTGGTGGAGGATGCGTATCAGGAAAATGTGGACTCCTGGTACGCAAAACGTGAGCCGGTCATCTGGCAGTAGAGAAAACCGACGTAAGTCGCATAGGGAAAGCGCTGAAACGGGCATAAACTGAAGACATATTCAGGAGGGAATATGACTCAGTTAGCCCGGTTTCAGAAACGCATTTATGACATGATTCCGCTCTCGGAAGCATTGGGTGTGGAGCTGGTTTCCTATGACGGCCATGCGTTGTTGGTCAGTGCTCCGCTGGCCCCCAACCACAACCACCAGGGGACTGGCTTCGGGGGGAGTGTCTACTCGGTTGCAGTGATTTCCGCCTGGGGGTTGGTTGAGCTGGTATTGACCGACTTGGGATTGGCCGGAAAGGTGGTGATCCAGGTAGGTGAAATTGAGCACATTGAGCCGGTAGACACGAACTTCTTCGCCCTGTGCCGCCTCCCCGGCGGTGAAGTCCCTGACCGATTCCGAAAAAGCCTGGCCCGCCACGGCAAGGGCAGGCTTTCCCTGATTGCTGAAGTGTATTGCGGCGAACCCACCACGGAACCCGTCAGAGAACCCGTTGCGGTTTTCCAGGGCCGTTTTGTGGTTCAGGGCGCGCAATCCCGTTCGGTGATCTAAGCGGACTTCCCGGCTGCCGCTTGAAGGCGGCGAACGTCAGCTAATGGCCCGGGTGTCGGAAATGGACTTGCTCATGAGGATGATCGGAATGATGCCGGCCAGCACGATAATCAATGCCGGCAGGGCGCTGTGGGCGAGCTTCTCGTCCGAGGCAAACTGGTACACGTAGGTGGCCAGGGTTTCAAAATTAAAGGGCCGCAGGATTAACGTCGCCGGCAGCTCCTTCATACAGTCCACGAACACCACCAACGCCGCTGTAATCAGGGTGCCCCGCAACATCGGCAGGTGAACCTTCAGCAGTGTATTGCCCGGTGTATGGCCCAGGGACCGGGAGGCCATGTCCATACTGGGTGTAATTTTCTGCAGGGCACTTTCCACACTGCCAGCGGAGACCGCCAGGAAGCGAACGGTATAGGCGAACACCAACGCAAAGGCGGTACCACTAAGCAGCAGCCCACTGCTGACCCCGAAGTTGTCCCTCAGGATGCCATCCACCCAGTTGTCAAAACCGGCTAGCGGCACAATCACGCCCACTGCGAGCACGGCCCCGGGCATGGCGTAGCCCAGGCTGGAAAGCCGCATCATCACGCGCATGCCCCGGGTATCGTGCAGGCGGCGGCTGTAGGCGAGGGTGACGCCAATGATCAGCGTGGTCAGCGCGGCGGTTCCCGAGAGAAACAGGCTGTTGAGCGTGTTGCGAACGAAGTCCGGGTTCCAGCTTTCGTCGAAGTACTCCCAGGCATAGTGACCAAGGGTGGCGGCTGGCAGCAGGAAACCGAAGATCACTGGTACGGCGCACACGGCCACGCACACCCACTGGCGCGGGCGTGACAGGGTAAAGCGGCGGATTGGCTCGCGGTTGTCCCGCGCTGCGAATTGTTGCTGTTTGCGCCGGGAATAGCGCTCCAGGGTCACCAGGATAACGACGAAGGCCAGCATGGTGGTGGCAATCTGCGCGGCGCCTCCCAGATTCCCCAGGTTCATCCAGGTGTCGAACAGGCCGGCGGTCAGGGTTTGTACCGCAAAGAAATCCACCGTACCGAAGTCGTTCAGGGTTTCCATCAATACCAGCGACAGGCCAACCGCTACGGCAGGCCGGGCAATCGGCAGCACCACCCGGAAGAAGGTGCTGATGGCGGAATGCCCCAGGCTACGGCTGACCGCAAACAGGGAAGGGGATTGCTCCAGGAACGCGGCCCGTGCCAGCAGGTATACATAGGGATAGAGCACCAGGCCGATCATCAGGGTGGCGCCTTCCAGGCTGCGGATTTCGGGGAACCAGTAGTCGGCGGCGTTGTGCCAGCCAAACCAGTCCCGCATGGCGGTCTGAACCGGCCCGGCGTAATCCAGAAGGCTGGTATAGACATAAGCAATGACATAGGCAGGCACCGCAAAGGGTAGCAGCATGGCCCATTCAAAAAACTTGCGACCGGGAAAGTCGCACATAGTGACCGCCCAGGCGCTGGCGAGGCCGATAACCAGCGTGATGAAAGCCACGCCGGCCATGAGTTGGAGTGTGGTAACCAGATAGCGGGGAAGCGTGGTGTCCAGCAGGTGAGGCCAGATATTCTCTTCCGGAAACAGCGCCAGGATAAGCACCGACAGTACCGGAAGCGCCACGATGGCGGTGGTCACTGCGGCGGTGATCAGCCAGCGTTTCGAGGTCCGTTTTGCCAGCAGGGGGTATCTCGCCCCGGTCTGTTCAATGGCCTCGGACATAGGTTTCCTTTGGGTGAATTGGGAATAGGGTGCGGATTGTACAAAAAAGCCGGGACCTGAGTCCCGGCTTTTTCAATACATGGCTGGTTTAGTTGTCGTAATCGACGCGATCAACCATCTTCACCGCTGCGCTGCGGTTTTCCGCGATTTCCTGGAGAGACAGGTCGTCCGGGTTAATCTCACCCCATTCGGCCACCATGCCGGAGGGCTTTACGTCGGGGTTGGCCGGGTATTCGGTGTTGGCCTCGGCGTAAATCTGCTGTGCCTTGGGCTCTGACAGGAACTCCATCAGGCGGATGGCGTTGTCACGGTTGGGCGCACTTTTGGTCAGGGCGATACCGCTGATGTTGATGTGAGTGCCACGGCCAGCCGCGTTGGGGAATACCAGACGTACGGACTCGGCGGCCTCGCGCTGGTTCTCGTCGTTCAGCATGTTGCCGTAGTAATAACTGTTACCGATGGCAATGTCGCACTCGCCGGCATGGATGGCCTTGATCTGGTCACGGTCACCGCCCTGGGGCTTGCGTGCCAGGTTGTCTTTCAGGCCTTCCAGCCACTCTTCAGTGGCTTCTTCGCCATGGTGGGCGATCATGGAGGAGAACAGGGCAATGTTGTAAGGGTGCTTGCCGCTGCGGGTACAGATGCGGTCATCCCACTTTTCATCCGCCAGTTGCTCGTAGGTCGTGATCTCGCCTTCTTCAACACGTTCCTTTGAGGCATAGATCAGCCGGCCGCGGGTGGTGAGGGCGAACCACTTGCCGTCAGGATGACGAAGGTTCTGCGGGATGTTGCTCTGCAGAGTTTCGTTTTCAATGCCTTCAACGAGGTCGCGCTCAACCAGCTCGTTGATGCGGGAGATATCCACCGTCATCACCAGGTCCGCGGGGCTGTTGCGTCCTTCACGCTCCAGTCGCTCTGCCAGGCCTTTCTTGGCGAAGACGACGTTGGTTTCGATCCCGGTTTCTTCCTGGAATGCATTCAGCAGCGGTTCCAGCAGGTAAGCCTGGCGGTAGGAGTAGATGTTGACCTCGCCGTCAGCGCTGGCCTGCAGGGGCAGCGCGCAGGCTGCTGCGATGGCAGTCGCCGCAAGTTTCATTTTCATGGTAGGTATTCCTTTATGGTTTTGGGTAAGGGGTGATCTTTATACGTGTAGTGAGACGTAATGGTAGTTAACAATGCCAACTATTCTTATTTGTGTTGCGCTGAGTGTCAATACACCGTTGCCAACTTATCTCGGAAATGGTGTTATGCTTCGGAAGACTATAAAAACTATGTAAAAAGTGGTGGGCATACAGACTATGGTTGGGAATGATCGAAGAGTGCACGGTCGCACAGCAATGAGTGCGAAGGTTCGGGTTACCCATGAAGAACTTGGTGAATTCGTGTTCTCAACCAGGGACATTTCCGATGGCGGCGTTTTTATTGTTGTCGACACCGAACCCTTCGCACCGTCGATCGGTGACAGTGTTCAGGTTCAGGTGCAGGGCCTTCCGGTGCCTGCTCCCGTGCTGGATATGGTGGTGGTACGTAAGACCAACGACGGTTTTGGTCTACAGTTTGCGGATCAATAGACGGTGCTCACCTGAATGATATTCAACAGATCTTTCTTCCCTATGCGGCTTATCGTCGCCGTTCTGCCATTTGTCCTGAGTGGGTGCGCATCCTATTACACCCACTACGCGGTGTTTCCCGCTGAGAATTCGGCTGGCGAAGATCGCCAGGTAAAATTGACATGGCAGACTGCCGAATACCCCGGCTGGTGGGTGGCGGATAACCGGTCCACACCCATTACCGTCGAAACCCAATGCAGCGCCCGTGAATGGCGTCTGGTGGATGACAGCCATGAAGACTCCGCCAACCAATCCTGCGGGGAGGGTATCCGGGCCTGCGGTAACGAAGGGCTGGACCGTGTTGCCCGCACGGGCGCGTCGGCAGCTGGCAAGCGCTGCATGACGATAAATGCGGACGATCCGGCGGCACGCGTCACCGATATTGGTTCGTCACTGGATCTGCTGGTGTCCTGTGAGCCGGTCAAGACCGTTCGGGGTAGTGGCGATGATGCCGACAACATCGACTATATCCGGGCTTCAACGGTGCCTTACACTATCTATAGCCGCAAATCCCCCCGTGGATCACTTCACGCCCGGCCGCCGGAACTGGATGATTCGGTTTGTGACGACGAATAGCAGGGCAGCGACCTGTCAGTAATGTGAATGGTGTCACGTTGCTACATTTTGTTTCCTGATGATAGTTTCGGTTACTCCCTGTCGCGTTCCGGTTACTTCACACTACATAAATGTAATGGACTCTTTCTGAGCGGGCGTCACAATAGTGATTATCGATTCGTGCACGTGTTAGAGGTGTCCCGTGGGAGTCCGTCAAAAGAAAATTGCTGTACACGATCTGGAGATTGGCATGTTTGTGTCCGATCTCGATCGCCCGTGGCATCAGACGCCTTTCCCCATCCAGGGCTTTCACATCCGCTCCCAGAACGACGTGCGTTCGCTGGTGACTCACTGCAAGTGGGTGATTATCGATGAGGCCGAGGTTCGCGAGGCCATCGATCAGAGCAAACCCGGAAAACGCATCTTCAGGCGCCCGAGCAAACGCTCAGGGCATGAGCGAGATTCGGTACAGTTGCCGCCTCTCAATATCAAGGAGCCGGTCAAGTACGACTCCGTAACGACCATGCGCAGAGAGCTGAAGGTGTCCAAGAAGCTGATGATCGATGCGGAAGCGTCGCTGAATCGGGTTTTCGAGGCCATTCGTCAGCATGAAACGCCGGACCTTAGAGGGGTGGCTGTCGTCACCCAGAAAATGGTTTCCAGCGTTGTTCGCAATCCCGATGCCATGCTGTGGCTCAGCCGCACCCGTCACCATGACAACTATACGTATCGGCACTCCCTGAATACGGCAGTATGGGCGCTGGTCTGTGGTCGTCAGTTGGGTCTGAATGAAGGCCTTCTCAATCACCTTGGGCTGGGCTGCCTGCTGTCTCAGGTTGGCAAGCTGGACCTTCCAGCCCGCATTCTTGCCAATGAGGGCAAGCTGGATTCCGAGGACTTCTCCGTGTACCGCACTTACGTGGAGCGCGGTGTTGCGAAGCTTGCGGACAGCGGTTTATCCCGTGCGGCTCTCAGTGTTGTGCAGGGCCACCGCGAACGGCATAACGGATCCGGTTTCCCGGAAGGTGTCCGGGGCGACCGGATTCCACTGCTGGCCAAGGTGGCGGGGCTGTCGGAATATTTCGAGACACTGATTGGCCCGCGGACTTCGGCGGAGCCCATGACGCCGGCCCGCGCTGTGACGCTGTTGTATGAAATGCGCAACATTGAATTCCAGGAGGACCTGGTAGAGCAGTTTATCCAGGCCATTGGCATTTACCCCACCGGCAGCCTGGTTGAGCTTAACGATGGTCAGCGCGGTATTGTGGTTTCCCATGCGCCGGAGCGTCGGTTGTGGCCGAAGGTTATGGTGATGACGGACTGCTATCACCGGCCGTTGAAGTCCGCCCGGATCGTGGACCTTGCAAAATACAATGAAGGGCGTGGCGCGCATGACACTCTGACAGTGGCCGAGTGCCTGCCCCATGGCACGGAAGGGTTGAACCCGGAGCACTACGACGTCACTGGTGCGGAGTCCCGCTGGAACCTGTCACGCATTGTCGGCGCCTGATACGGCTCGGGTTATCGAGCAATTATTGAATAAGTACCCTGAGCTGTTTCTTCACCCATCGGTAGGTACCTTCGGGGCGGAAGTTCACCAACAGCTCGGATTCTCCTCCGGATTCACCCGCAACAAAATACTCCACAGACGCTGACTGCCAATCGAAAGAGTGCACCACCACATCCTGATCGCGGGTGCTGATGGCTTCAATGGTATCCAATTGCGGCTGATCGGCTATCTTGCGTACCCGCACGGTTTTGATGGCGGTGTCCGAAGCAGGGAATTCCGCCACATAATCGTCCAGGTAATAACGGTTGGCCAGTTGGGTGCTGATGGTGTCCAGTTCCCGCGTGAGATAACCCTCGGCGTCCTCGACATCCACATCCTCCAGGCTGCGAACGGCGTTGAGGATGCGATCGCGCTTGCTTTGCAGGTCCTCCCGATACTCGACGTCGTCGTCACGGTCCTCTTCTTCGTCCGGGCGAGGGTCTGCGTTGGCGATTTCCTCTTCGGTGGGTGGGTCTTCACAAAGCTCATCGTCGGCTGGGTAGAAGCAGATGCTTTGCAGCAACTGGTTGGCGGGAGACGGCGAGTTGCCACCTTCGGCGAAGTCGTTTTCAGGAACATTGAAGTCGATCGGCGCGTCCAGGTCGGGTAGCGCGGCATTCAGTTGTGTAATAACCCGCTCCCGTATGTCGATGCCCTGGCCATTGGAGAGGTTCAGGCTCCAGTTGAGCGCCAGTAGAAACCGCGTCATGTTGATCAGGGTAACTTCATCCTGGATCAGTTGCTGTTCTGTCAGTCGGTGGTTCTGCAGTCCTTCGTCGGTGGTGCCTGGTATCTCCAGCGCGGTTCGCAGGTCCGGGAAGAATTCCAGAGGGGTGACAATGGACCGCGCGGGAATCCCATCCGCCAGTTGCAGGTTGCCGACGCGAAGGCTGATCCGTTCGCCGGGGTAGTAGTTGAAGCGTCCGTTGGCGTCGGTGGTGCCGTTGCGGCTGGCTGTGGAATAGGTAAGCCCGGAGATACCTGCCGGCATGAGCTGCCCCGTGCGTGAACCGTCATCTCCGCCGCTGCCGTCGCCACCGAAGCACCCGGCCAGTAGGACCGTTAATGCGAGCGGGCAAATCAGAGACGGTAATGCAGATGTGTAGTGAACGGATCTCATGGTGGCGCGTACATTCCCTGGCGTTCGGTCGGTGGTGCAAGACCTTTTGTAAGTTGTTGTAACCGGCATTATAAGGACGGCATTGGTGCCATATCGGGAAACCTGTCGCAGTTTGGGGTTTTAGTCGGCGTAGCGGGATTGCGCCGAACTACTTGAATTTCACTTTCCGGGCCTCCAGTTATAACTTTTGTTTTTTCTATTCCACTATTGGGCGCGGCAGCAGCATTGTCGGCGGCCCCTGCAGCTCTGGATTCACTATGACCAACGCACTTGAAATCGAAGGTCTGGTCAAGACCTATGGCGACGGCTTCCAGGCCCTGAAAGGGATTGACCTGCATGTCGCCGAAGGTGACTTTTTTGCCTTGCTAGGACCCAACGGGGCGGGGAAGTCCACCACCCTTGGCATTGTTTGCTCACTGGTGAATAAAAGCGCGGGCAAGGTTCGGGTATTCGGATCTGACATCGACACCCATCTATCGGACGCCAAACTGAACCTGGGTGTTGTGCCCCAGGAGTTCAACTTTAACCAGTTTGAGAAGGTGTTCGACATTGTGACCACCCAGGCGGGCTATTACGGTATTCCTCTGAAGAAGGCATCGGAGTCCGCAGAAAAGTACCTGCGCCAGCTTGGGCTCTGGGATAAGCGCAATACGCCGGCCATGATGCTGTCGGGGGGCATGAAGCGGCGGCTGATGATTGCCCGGGCGCTGGTGCATGAACCCAAGCTGCTGATCCTGGATGAGCCCACGGCCGGGGTGGATATCGAGTTGCGCCGCTCCATGTGGACGTTCCTGGAAGAGATGAACCGACAGGGCACCACCATCATCCTGACCACCCACTACCTGGAGGAAGCGGAAGCCCTGTGCCGCAATATTGCCATCATCGACCACGGCAAGATCCTGCGTCACACCAGCAAGCGAGCGTTGTTGCAGCAGTTGAGCTCTGAAACCTTCGTGCTGGACACCGCCGAGCCGTTGACGGAAGCACCGGTGCTCGACGGTTTCTTCAGTCACATGGATGACGAGGGCGCCCTGGTGGTGGATGTGGAAAAGGGCCAGAGTCTGAACGGCATGTTCATCCAGCTGGAAGAGCAGGGCGTTCGCGTGGTCAGCATGCGCACCAAAGCCAACCGACTCGAAGAGCTGTTTATCCGCATGGTTGAGGACAACAACCCCCGTAACGCCACCCAGGGAGAAACCGCATGAGAACGGATGCGATGCTGACCGCGTATAAAACCATCGTCACCCGTGAAATCCGTCGCTTCATGCGGATATGGCCACAAACCCTGTTGCCACCGGCGGTCACCATGACGCTGTACTTTATTATTTTCGGCAACCTTATTGGCTCGCGCATCGGGGTGATGGGCGGCTTCGATTATATGGCGTTCATTGTTCCAGGGCTGATCATGATGTCGGTGATCACCAGTTCCTACGCCAACGTGGTGTCGTCGTTTTTCTCCATGAAGTTCCAGCGCAGCATTGAGGAGTTGCTGGTGTCACCTGTGCCCAACTGGGTGATCCTCGCCGGCTATGTAACAGGTGGTATGTCCCGGGGATTGGGCATTGGGTTGATCGTAACGCTGCTGTCACTGGGCTTTACGCAGTTGTCGATCCATCATCTGCCGATGGTGATCCTGACGGTGTTCCTGACATCGGCGCTGTTTTCGTTGGGTGGTTTCATCAACGCCATGCTGGCGACCAAGTTTGATGATATTTCCATTGTGCCGACCTTTGTTCTGACACCACTGACTTACCTGGGCGGGGTGTTCTACTCGATCGACATGCTGCCGGGGTTCTGGCAAGGGGTGTCGATGATCAACCCGATACTCTACATGGTGAATGCCTTCCGCTACGGTATTCTAGGCGTGTCGGATGTTAATCCCTACGTTGCCCTTGGTATGATTCTGCTGTTTATTGCCATTCTGTCTGCCATTTCCCTGCGCATGTTGGCGCGCGGTAAGGGCATACGTCACTGATGAACGTTTCCCAGGATTGATCATGGCCCTTAATGATGCCCCGCTGGGCAAATCCAGCGACTACCCGGATGCCTACGATCCGCAATTGTTGTTTCCCGTGGCACGGGAGGAAAACCGTCGCCGCATCGGCCTGGAGGATGGCCGCTGGCCCTGGTTCGGGGAAGACTTGTGGCAGGCCTGGGAAATTTCCTGGTTGCGCACCGGGGGCGTGCCCGCAGTCGCCTGGGCGGAAATTCGGGTGCCTTCGGCGTCGCCGTCGATTATTGAGTCCAAGTCTCTCAAGCTGTACCTGAATTCCCTGAACCAGACAGTGTTTTCCTCCGCCGATCAGGTTCGGGATGTGATTGCCCGTGACCTGTCGAGCGCAAGCGGTGCGGCGGTCAATGTAGACCTGCACAGTGTTGATCAGGGAGCGAGAGCGGTCGGTCGGCCGGAAGGCTTCGTGCTGATCGACGACGAGGATGTGGAATCCGTGGGCTACGACTACAACCCGGACAGCCTACAGGCGACGGGTGATGTGGTGTCGGAGAAACTGTGCTCGCACCTGCTGAAAAGCAATTGCCCGGTCACCGGCCAACCGGACTGGGCAACGGTGCTGATCGATTACACCGGCCCGGCGATGGACCGGGCAGGGCTGCTGCAATACATCGTGAGTTTTCGCCAGAAGCAGGACTTTCATGAGCACTGTGTGGAAACGATGTTTACCGACCTGATGGCCCGTTGTCAGCCGCAGAAGCTGTCGGTGTGCGCCCGTTATACACGGAGGGGTGGTCTGGATATCAACCCCTGGCGCAGTACCGACCCGGAAGAGGCGGTAGGGCCACGGTTGATCAGGCAGTAGGTGTAAAGGCGGGAACGGTCAGGAATCCTCTTCCTGGCGCAGTCGCTCAGCGGCATCCTCGAGCGCAGACAGGATGGACTCCCGTTCCCGTTCGGTGATTTTTTCCGAATCCAGGTACATGGCAAAGCCGCTGCGTTCGTGCTCAAGGAAACTGCGGTTGGGGCCCATGTCGCGGCGGAAATCCACCACTTCGTAGATGGAGACCGGGCGGCCGAAGCCTTTCACGGTGATCTCGCCCTTGTCGCGGCACATGATGCGGTCCTTGATCAGCGAGAAGGTTTCGTAGGAGATCAGGATTTCACCGGGTTCAGCCAGGGATTCCAGGCGGCTGGCCAGGTTCACTTCCTTGCCGATGATGGTGTAGTCCATGCGGTTCTCGGCGCCGAAGTTGCCAACGGTGGTGTAGCCTGTGCTGATGCCCATGCGGATTTCCAGCGGTGTCTTGATACCCTGGCTGCGCCATTTCTGCCGCATGATTTTCATGTGTTTGCGCATTTCCACCGCCATGGACACGCAGGCGAAGGCGTCTTCTTTCTGGCCCCGGCTGGTGGGATCACCGAAGAAAATCATGATGGAATCGCCAACGAACTTATCGATGGTGCCACCGTATTTGAGGGCCACTTCCGACATTTCGTTGAAGTAGTGGTTCAGCAGTTCCGTCAGTGCTTCCGGCTCCATCTCTTCGGACAGTTCTGTAAAACCCTTGATGTCGGAGAAGAAGACGGCCAGTTTCTTGCGTTGTGTTTCCAGCCGCACGTCCCTTTCACCGGTAAAGATGGACTGCCACACCTGCGGTGACAGGTACTTGGAGAGTTTGTGGGACAGGGCAATGGATTGTTCCCGCTGATTCTGGATCTGGGTTTTTGCCATCATCAGCGCGCGGGCCTGCTGATGGGAATAGAACGCAGTCACACAGATATAAAGGCCGGTGGCACTGATCGCGATAATGCTGGTGATCATCGGCGACTGCAGTGACTCGGCGGGGCCCACGATGGCAACGCCGATGGCGCCGCAGGCGGCCATGATCATGGTGCCTAGCAGCCACTGGCGGATGCCGCCCACGATCAGGCAACTGAACATCAGCATCAGTGCCACGGCGACCGAGGGTATCGCAATCAATCCAATGCAGCCGACGAATCCACCCCCGATGGCGCAATCCGTTAACAGCATTTTCTGGCGAATACGGGATGAGTTACGGAGAAACGTTCGCCGGGTAAGTTGATGGGCAATGTGTGGCCAGGTCAGGGCGCCTGAAAGCAGCCACAGCATCCACAAGCCGAAGACGTCTTGCAGTACGCCTGACACAATAATGCCGGCAGTCGCCGTATACGCCAATATCCTGCCCTTGTAGTCGGGCATCGGCGGAATGGCGATCGGATGGTTCTGCGCGTCAAGCATGGCGGCCTTGCCGGCACTGGTACTAGCGTTACGCAGGTCAATCGGTGCGCTCATCATTCAGAAACGGATCCGCCCGACGAGCATATCTCTGAACATCACCCAATCGCCCATCAGGCTGTACAGTGGGTGTTTGAAGGTGGCAGGTCGGTTTTTCTCAAAGCCATAGTGGCCAACCCAGGCAAACCCGTAGCCGATGACGGGCAGGAGCAACAGATAGAGGAACTTGGCCGTTACAATGGCGTAGAGTGTAACGAGGATAACCAGTAGGCTGCCGACGAAGTGAAGCCTGCGGCAGTTTACATCGCTATGTTCTTCAAGGTAGTACGGATAGAAGTCCGCGAAATTGCGGAATGTTTGCTGTTGGCTCATAGGGCGTCTACCGGCTCGCTTATCGTTTTTAAGGTAGATAGTACTGTCTGATAGTGGAAAGTACTTAGACTAAAGACTAACAGTAAACCATCTGTCCCACAATTCATACGGTCGTTTGGCCCGAACTGACGTATTGAAATCAACCACAGCGAGGCGATATGACAGCAGTAATGGAAGCCCTGTTAAAACGATCTTCAGAGCCACGCCTGGAGGCGCCAGCACCGGACCCGGCAACGCTTGAAAATGCCTTTGCCTGCGCCGCGAGGGCGCCGGACCATGCGCTGCTTCGGCCCTGGCGGTACCTGATTATTGAGGGAGACGAGGCATTGAACGCCCTGGGTGAATTGTTTGCCGCCACCTGTGGCGACGGCGCCTCGGAAAAGGAGCGGGAAAAACGCTGCAAGAAGGCACTGCGGGCGCCTATGGTGATCGTTGGCGTTGCGTCTTACCAGTCCCATCCCAAAGTGCCGGAGATCGAGCAGTCCATGTCGGCCGCGGTGGGGATGGGGTATTTGTTGTTGGCTCTGGAGTCCGCCGGGTTTGGAGGCATGTGGCGTACCGGTGCCATGGCGCACGATCCAGCTATCAAGCGAGGCTTGGGGCTGCAGGACAATGAGATCATAACCGGGTTCCTGTATACCGGCAGTGTCAGTGCGCACAAGCCCAGCATACCCAGGCCTGAACCCAAAGAGTTTGTCAGGCGCTGGCCCCACTAGTTGCCGCCCCGTTGCCCCCGCCCCCGGCGCGGGGGAAATCCCTTGCCGCTTTCCGCCCTCAATTTACGATTCGGATAAGCCGATACCTGCCTCAGCCCGCACACCGCAACACCTCCTGAAAACTGGCATCGCGATTGCTTTTACCTCTGCAAGAACGCACAAACGGCAAAACGACCAACGCCGTGTGCAGGAATCGGAGGCACTATGGCAATTTCCCTGGACAAAGCATTAGGCATTCATCAGCACGCCCTGGAAGGCAGGGTAAAGCGTGCGGAGGTGTTGGCCAACAACCTCGCCAACGCAGATACCCCGGGCTACAAGGCGCGGGATGTGGACTTTCAGGCGATGATGCAGAAGGCCCAGGACAGCATGAGTGGTTTCGGCATGACCCGTACCCACGAGTCCCATATGGACACCTCGCCCATGGGCGCGGACAGCGAATTGCTCTATCGGGTACCGCACCAGCCGTCCGTGGACGGCAACACGGTGGATGCCCAGCAGGAGCAAACCCGTTTCATGCGTAATGCCATGGATTACCAGGCCAGTTTCCAGTTCCTGGACGGAAAGGTTTCAGGCATCAAAAAGGCACTCTCTGGCCAGTAAAACTGGGCGCAGCCATTAATTGAGGAGCACCATCATGTCTCTGGGTAACATTTTCGACATCGCCGGTTCCGGTATGACAGCCCAGTCGCTGCGGCTGAACACCACTGCGTCCAACATCGCCAATGCCGAGACGGCCAGTTCCAGTACGGATCAGACCTATCGCGCCCGCAAGCCTGTTTTCGCGGCGATACAGCAGTCCATGCTGAATCCGTCTCAGCAGAGCATGGCGTTTGGCAGCGACAACGGCCCGGGGGCAGGCGTTCGGGTTGAAGGCATCGTCGAGAGTGACGCCGAGTTGCAGATGCGCTACGAGCCTGATCATCCCGCCGCGAACGAGGATGGGTACGTGTTCTACCCCAACGTCAACGTGGTTGAAGAAATGGCGGACATGATGTCGTCGTCGCGCAGCTTCCAGATGAATGTGGACATTATGAACAGCGCCAAATCCATGATGCAGCGTATCCTGACCCTGGGTCAGCAGTAACCGAGCGAGGATTGAATCATGAGCGTAGTGAATAACACGACAGACGCTTCGGATGTGCTGAGCCAGTATCGAGTGCAGCAGGATCAGGCCAAGAGCGGAAGTGAGCTGGGCAAGAACGAGTTCATGGAATTGATGATCGCTCAGCTCAAAAACCAGAACCCTCTCGAACCTCAGGACAACGGCGAATTCATCTCTCAGCTGGCGCAGTTCAGCTCCCTGGAGGAAATGCAGAGCCTGTCCGGCAGTGTCGACGATATGGCCAGCCAGTTCCGCTCCACCCAGGCACTGCAGGCCTCTGCAATGGTCGGGCGTACGGTCTTGGCACCTTCATCCATTGGCGTGCTTGGCGCGGACGGTGAGATATCCGGCAACGTTTCCGTTCCGGCAACCACATCCGGGCTGAGAATCACCATTGAGAATGAGTCCGGTGAGCAGGTCCGGCAGATTGATATGGGTGAGCAGCAGCCTGGCCAGACAGCGTTCAGCTGGGACGGCAAGGATGGCAACGGCAACAGTTTGCCACCCGGACGCTACAAGGTGGTCGCAGAAGCCTCGTACCCCGGCGGGCTTGAGCAACTCGGCACCATGGTCAGCGCCAATGTCGACAGTGTGTCGCTGGGGCAGGGTGGCAGCATTACTCTGAACCTGGCCGGCATGGGCTCCATCGCGCTGCAAGATGTTCAGCAGATTAATTGATACCGGTGAAACAGTAAGAGGTGGAGTATGGGTTTTAACACAGGTCTTAGCGGTTTAAGGGCGTCATCGGTTGATCTGGATGTCACCGGTAACAACATTGCCAATGCGAGCACAGTAGGTTTCAAGAGCAGTCAGGCGCAGTTTGGCGACCTGTACGCTAGTGGTTTCCTGAGTGCCGGCACCAATCCGATTGGGGACGGTGTGCGGGTGCAGGACGTGAAGCAGAATTTTGGGCAGGGCAATATCAGTTTCACCGACAACGGCCTGGACCTTGCCATCAACGGTGACGGTTTCTTTGTGCTGAATAATGGCGGTGAGGTGCGGTATTCCCGTGCCGGCCAGTTCGGTGTCGACAAAGACGGGTTTGTCACCAATAACCAGAACATGCGGGTTCAGGGCTTCGTTGCCGATGAAGACGGTAACCTTTCCGGTATTCGTGGTGATCTGCAGGTTGAAACCGATAATCTGGCGCCTCGTCGGACCACGAATCTACGCTCGGACCTGAACCTGGATTCCCGGGAAACCGTGTTGGAACGCCGAGTTGCCGATATGGGTGATTACACGGCGCCCGCCGGCTCCACCGGTTTTCCGTCTGAAACCTTCGAAATCACCTACGCAGATGGCAGCGTGGTTAGCGTGCCCATCAACGCGGCGGGATCGACTGATTTCTCAGCGGCTGACGTTGTGGATGTGCTCAATGGGCAGGACGGTCTCTCTGCCTCCGCGACCACCACCTATGAGGGGATGTCCGAGGCGGACTTGAACGCCGCCATTGCGGCTGGCAACTTCAGCTTTGACCTTGCGGTAGGCGGGGTCACTGTGCCCGTTGATACGACAGGTGTGACCGATGCGGCTTCGCTGGTCACTGCAATTAACAACGCCCAGGCGCCGACGATCTCGGCGTCGCTCACAGGCGGTAACCTGAGGCTGATCGACAACCGTGGCAACAACGTCACCGCCGGTTTTACCAGCGACGGCCCGAACCCGGCACCGGAGACAACCGTTGGCACGGTGAGGCCGCAGGCCGATCGGGAGATTACCGATATTGCGTCAACCAGCGGCGCCACGAACCTCACGGATTCATGGAACGCACGCAACATTGAGATTACCAACCAGTTCAATCCGCTGGATCAGCGTACCTACAATCACGCAACATCGACCACCGTTTACGACAGCCTGGGTAACTCTCACGAGATGACCCAGTTCTACGTCAAGCAGCCAGCACCGGGTAATGGTGTGGGTGTCAGCGAGTGGTCAGTGTATTTGCAGATAGACGGTGAATTTGTTGCGGGCACCGATCAGAACCCCTATCAGGCTCGCTTTGACCAGGATGGGGAGCTGCAGTCCGTGAATGGTGACCCCAATGGCGAAATTCTGATCAGTGACTGGACGCCGAAAGACGCCGATGGCACGCCGAACGGCGCTGACGGTCCTCCAGCACCCGGAGAGGTTATCACCACGCCGATTCCAGAGCCCCCCACCACCTCGGCCTTCGTTCTGGACCTTGGCAATACCACCCAGTACGGGAGCAACTTTGGCGTAAACGACCAGCGCCAGAACGGGTATGCCACTGGCAGGCTGTCGGGCCTGGATGTGTCCGACCAGGGCGTGCTGTTCGCCCGCTACACCAATGGCCAGTCGCAGTCCCTGGGGCAGGTGGCCCTTGCATCGTTCAACAACACTAACGGACTTTCGCCTGTCGGGGAAACCACCTGGGTTGAAACCTTCGAGTCCGGCCAGCCCATTATCGGTGCACCTGATACCGGAACCCTGGGGTCGATCAAGGCCAGTTCCATCGAGGAGTCCAACGTGGATCTTTCGGCGGAACTGGTGAATCTGATCATTGCCCAGCGTAATTACCAGGCTAACGCCAAGACGATTGAAACCTCCGATGCGGTTACCCAGACCATCATCAACCTCCGCTAATTCTGAAATGTGAACATGGCACAACTCCTGCTTGAACATAGGAAAGACTGGAAACAGTCAATATTCCGGCAGGAGTTTTCCCATGGACAAAGCCCTCTATATAGGAATGTCCGGCGCCAAGCAGAACATGCTGTCCCAGCGCGCCCACGCCAATAACCTGGCAAACGTCAGTACCACCGGTTTCAAGGCGGATTTCGCCCAGGCCCGCAGTATGCCGGTTTTTGGTGAACATCATCCCACCCGTGCCTATGCCATGGCAGAGAGGCCCGGAACAGACCTGTCCGCCGGTGCATTGATGGACACAGGCCGCAAGCTGGACGTCGCCGTTGAAGGTGATGGCTGGCTGGCCGTCCAGAATCAACAGGGCGAGGAAGTATTCACCCGTTCCGGCAGCATGCAGATCGACGTCAATGGCCTGATGCGTCTCTCCAGCGGAGAGATGGTCATGGGTAATGGCGGACCGGTGGCGCTGCCGCCGTTCGATAACGTGCAGATTGGCGCGGACGGAACCATTTCCGTGGTTCCCGTTGGCGGTCCGCCGGACCAGTTGGTTGAGGTGGATCGACTGAAGCTGGTGAACCCACCCCGGGAGGCGCTGGAAAAAGGTGCAGATGGCTTTATCCGTCGCAAGGCGGACCAGGCGCTGGATGGTCCAGAGCCGCCTGATGCCACTATGCGCGTCGCGTCGGGGTTTCTGGAAAGCTCTAACGTCAACGCCGTGGAAGAGATGATCTCCAACCTGCAGTTGTCCCGTCAGTATGAAATGCAGGTAAAGATAATGACCACCGCCAACGAGAATGCCGAGGCGTCGGCACGACTGTTGCAGAACCTCTGATAAACCCTATGAACATCGCCCGGGTGAGCGCAGAAGCGGCAAAAATCGGCCGCATTGAAAACGCCCCCGGCAAGGAGTAGACGACATGCATCCAGCACTTTGGGTCAGCAAAACCGGGTTGAGCGCGCAGGACACCAATATGTCCACGATCTCCAACAACCTGGCTAACGTGAACACCACTGGTTTCAAACGCGACCGCGCGGTGTTTCAGGATCTGCTGTACCAGATCGACCGGCAACCCGGTGGTCTGAATACCCAGAACTCGGAGCTGCCGTCCGGCCTCCAGCTGGGTACCGGTGTTCGCATTGTCGGCACCGCCAAGCAGTTTTCCCAGGGCAATCTGGAAGTCACCGAACAGCCCCTGGATATGGCTGTGAACGGCCGTGGGTTCATGCAGATCCTGCTCCCGGACGGGCAGATCGCCTATACCCGCGATGGCCAGTTCCAGTTGAACTCCAACGGCGACATCGTTAACCCGGACGGCTACCTTCTTGAGCCCAATATCAATGTTCCTGAGAATGCCACCAACATCACTATTGGCAAAGATGGCACGGTTACAGCTGTGACGGATGATCAACAGGCGCCACAGAATCTTGGCCAGATTACCCTTGTTAATTTCATTAACCCTCAGGGCTTGCAGGCCATCGGCAACAACCTGTTCAAAGCCACCAATGCCAGTGGAGATCCGGCGGAAGGTGTGCCAGGTCTCTTAGGTCTAGGGTCTCTGGAACAGGGCATGGTGGAGTCCTCCAATGTGGAAGTTGTGGAAGAATTGGTCAACATGATTACCACCCAAAGAGCTTATGAGATGAACTCGAAAGTGGTCTCCGCAACCGACCAGATGCTCCAGTTTATTACGAATAATATAGGCTAACCCTGAGAGGGCGCAGGGAGAAGAGTTATGACGCGTGCGTATCATGGAAACAGCAGATTGAGCCAGATCAGTTCGGTATTGATGATTGCTGGACTGGTCATACTTCAGGGATGTACGGCGCTTAGCCGAGAACGTCCTGTGCCGGACGACCCCGCCTATACGCCGGTTCGAGCGGATAATATGATGCAGCGTGACCCCAACTCTGGCGCCATCTACCAGTCGTCTCGCAACTACAGTCTTTACGGAGATACTGTGGCTCTGAACGTTGGTGATGTGCTCACAGTTAATCTGGAGGAGTCTACCCGCGCTAGCAAGAATGCCGACACCCGTATTATCAAGGACAATGAAATCACATTGCCCGAGCCAAACATTCTGGGCAGGAACAACTTTGGGATCGGTACTTCACTTAACAAAGAGCGTGATTTTAAAACCAGAGCCGATGCTGATCAGAGCAACAGTCTTGCTGGCAGCATTACAGTCTCGGTGACTGAGGTGCTGCCTAACGGCGTGCTGAGAGTACGAGGCGAGAAGTGGCTGTCCCTGACCAACGGTGATGAGTATATCCGCCTGACGGGGCTTGTTCGTCCGGAGGACATCTCACCCGACAACACCGTGGCCTCCAACCGAATTGCTGATGCCCGTATTGCCTACGGTGGTACTGGTGACTTTGATCAGGCCAACCAGATGGGTTGGCTGGCGCGGTTCTTTAACAGTGAGTGGTTCCCGCTATGAAGATGCTGAGGTTTGGGTTACTGATGATTGCGCTCTCCGTGATCGCAGCGCCTGTGCTGGCAGACCGCCTGAAGGATCTGGCGCGCATCAAGGGTGTGCGTAACAACCAGTTAGTGGGTTACGGGCTGGTGGTTGGCCTGGATGGTACCGGTGACAAAGCGCCGTTCACCAACCAGACCTTTCGCAACATGATGACCCAGTTCGGCATTACCCTGCCGCCGGGCGTAAACCCCAATCTTGCCAACGTGGCTGCGGTTACCATCACGGCCAACCTGCCTCCTTTCGCCAAGCCAGGCCAGGAACTGGATATTACGGTGTCGTCCATCGGCAACGCCGATAGCCTACGTGGCGGTACTCTGTTGATGTCGCCGTTAAAAGGGGCTGACGATCAGGTCTATGCTATGGCCCAGGGTAGCCTGGTGGTCGGTGGTTTTGGCGCCCAGGGTGCCGACGGTTCGCGGATCACTGTGAACGTTCCCAGTGTTGGCCGGATTCCCAGTGGCGCCACTATTGAGCGGGAGGTTATGTCTCCGTTCACCCGTGGCGATACCATTACCTTCAACCTGTTGCGGGCTGACTTCACGACGGCTCGCCGGGTGGTGGAAGCGATCAATGGTCAATTGGGCCCGGACATGGCGTATGCCCACGATGCGACCTCGGTCTCCGTCAAGGCGCCGAGGGACCCATCCCAGCGCGTAAGCTTTCTGTCGATTCTGGAAAACATTGAGGTTAATCCGGCGGAAGACGCTGCCAAGGTGGTCATCAACAGCCGCACCGGCACCATTGTGGTAGGGCAGAACGTCAAGGTCAGCCCGGCGGCGGTGACCCACGGTAACCTGACCGTCACCATTGAAGAGAATCCCGAAGCCAATCAGCCAAACCCGTTCACCGATGGTGAGACGGTGATCGAGCCCAATACCCAGATCGCCATTACCGAAGATCCGGCCCGAATGTTCCAGTTTGGCCCGGCGGTCACCCTGAACGAGATTGTCCAGGCCGTGAACCAGGTAGGTGCGGCGCCCGGTGACGTAATGGCGGTGCTCGAAGCCCTCAAACAGGCCGGCGCCTTGCGCGCTGAGCTGATTGTGATTTAGGGGGCGTGATGCAGGATTCCAGTCTCCAGAAAGCCCAGGTTTACACCGATTTCGGCGGTCTGAACGCGCTGAAGGCCCAGGCCAGGACCGACAAGGAAGCGGCGCTTGAGGAAGTGGCGAAGCAGTTTGAGGGCCTGTTCCTGTCGGAAATGGTCAAAGCGATGCGCAAGGCCGGTGATGTGTTTGCGGAGGGTAACTACCTCAACAGTCAGCAGTCGGAGTTCTATCGAGAGATGTTCGACAGCCAGTTGAGCCTGACGCTATCGCAAAAGCAGGGCACCGGTATATCCGATGCCCTGGTGCGCCAGCTAAGCCGGCAGATTCCTGGCATGGATGAGAAGGGTGAGCCGATGGCGGCCCATAAGACCGCGCTGGCGGACTATGATCGTAGTATGCCGGTGCTGTCTCCGCGCCTGCCCGAGCAGATGGACAAGGTGAATCAGGTGGCTGACACCGCCCGCAGAGAGCCTGCACAGGAAATCAGCACCGTCATGCCAAGCCGGTTTGAGTCACCGGAACAGTTTGTCCGTGAACTCCTGCCCGTCGCCGAAAAGGTAGCGGCGCAAAGCGGTATCAACCCAAGGTTGATGATTGCACAGGCGGCACTGGAAACCGGTTGGGGCCGGCACATGATTGAAGGCGACGGTGGTTCTCCCAGCTTTAACCTGTTCGGTATCAAGGCAGACACCCGCTGGCAGGGTGAGTCCGTAAACATTGCCACCACGGAATTCCGCGAAGGCGTGCCGATGAACGAACGGGCCGCGTTCCGGGCCTACCCGGACTATGAATCCAGCTTCCGGGATTATGTCTCGTTCCTCGAATCCAATCCCCGTTATCGGGATGTGCTGGCGGCCGCGGACGATCCCGAGTTGTTTGCAAACCGGCTTCAGGAAGCGGGCTATGCCACCGATCCAAACTACGGTGCCAAGATTCGCCGCATTATGAACAATGACTCCATGGCAACGTTGTCCATGGGTACGGGTAGGGCTGAGGAGTAAGCATTATGGCAGGACTTATCAATATTGGTCTGACCGGTATCCTCGGACACCAGGCGGCGCTGAACACCACCGGTAACAACATCACCAATGCCAACACGCCGGGTTACAGCCGTCAGGAGGTGCAATTTGAAACCCAGTCGGCGCAGCGCACCGGCGCGGGCTCTATCGGTACCGGTGTCAGCATCACCAACATCCGTCGCCTGGCGAACGAATATCTGACGCAACAGGTGCGTGAAGACACCTCTTTGTTTGGTGAGCAGGAAGCGCTGAACTCGGAATTGTCGCGCCTGGATAACCTGCTTGGCGGCGAAACCACCGGCCTGAGCAATGCCCTGAACAATTTCTTCGCGAGCCTGCAGAATGCTGCCGAAGATCCGGCATCGTTGCCCCAGCGCCAATTGGTGTTGAGCGAGGCGCAACAGGTGGTGAACCGCTTTGAAGCCCTGAATCAGGAATTTATTCAACAGCGGGAATCCGTCAAGACCCAGATGGAGCAGGGCGTCAAGGACGCCAATACACTGTTGAAAAGCATTGCACAGCTGAACCTGGCGATCTCCGAATCCCCCGGCTTGGCCCAGGGCCGTGAACCCAACGAGTTGCTGGATAAGCGCGACGAAAAACTGCGTGAGTTGTCTGAACTGGTCAACATCAGCGTGGTGCAAGCGGAAGGTAGCCAGGTGAACGTGTCGCTGCGCAATGGGCAGGCGTTGGTGGTTGGTGACAGGGCGGCACAACTGGGAACCCGCGATAACGCGGAAGACCCGACCAGATTGGAATTCACCCTGACGACCGGTGGCCGGACCCTGAACGTGGACAGCCAGGTCAACGGCGGCAAACTCGGCGGTTTGCGGCGGTTCGAATCAGAGGCCCTGCAGCCTGCTTTTGCCGAACTCGGCCGGGTTGCGATTGCCTTGTCCGAAACCCTCAATCATCAGCATGAAATTGGCATGGACCTTGAGGGCGATCTGGGGGGGCTGTTTTTCAGTGACATCAACTCCCAGGCGGCCCAGCGCGGCCGGGTGATTGCCAATACCAATAACGGAGCCCCGCGGGACGCTCAGCTTGCGGTCGAGATTATCGACAGCTCCCAGCTTCCCGCCGGCAGCTGGTCCTTGCGGTTTGGCGGCGACGGTCGGAACTTCGAATTGGTGGATCGGGCCACGGGTGAGGTGGTCAACCAAGGCCGCCTGCCGGACCCTGTTCAGTCCGAAATATCCATGCCGGGGTTCAATATCCGTATTGAAGGGGGAACCTTCAATGCCGGTGACAGTTTCCTGATCGAGCCAACCCGGAACGCGGCGGCCAATATCGGCCTGGAAGTCAATCGTGAAGAGGATCTGGCCTTTGCGAGCCCGGTAAGGGCGGAGGGTTCTGCAGGTAATACCGGTGATGCCACTATCAACCAGGGCAAGATGCTGGATGTCAGGGATCCGTTTACCAATTCGTTGCTGAGCAATTTCCGACAGGACGGGCAACTGGACCCACCACTGGACATCCAGTTCCGTGACGATGGTGGCCAGCTGGTCTATGACATTGTTGACGCCAACACGAACACGGTGCTGCAGGCAGGTGATGCCGCGGCAGTGCCTCCGGTCAATGTGTTCCAGGCAGGCCAGTCCAACAAGCTGTTTACTGAGGATCCGCGCTCGCCGGATTATTTCGGCTTTCAGTTCGAAATCTCCGGCAACCCAAGGCCCGGAGATTCGTTCAGTATCAATTACAACACCAACGGTGTCTCAGATAACCGCAATGCAGAGTTCCTGGCGGCGCTGGGAACCGAGAATACCCTTAACAATGGCAGCCAGAGTTTCGCCGAGGGCTACGCAGGGTTGGTGGAAGACATTGGCGTAAAAACCCGGCAGAGCCAACTGGATAAAGACGCCGGCAGCACGCTGCTGGAGCAGTCCACCAATCAGCGGGAGTCCGTCTCTGGCGTCAACCTGGACGAAGAGGCCGGCAAGCTGATCCAGTACCAGGCGGCCTACAATGCGTCCGCCCAGGTGGTGAGCGTGGCCCAGGATTTGTTCAATACCCTGTTGCAGAGTTTCCGGTAACAGTGCGAGGTGATGTGACATGATCAGAATTTCATCACAACAGATATTCTCCGGCGGTATAAACCGGCTGCAGGAACTGAATAGTAGCCTGAACCAGACCCAGGAGCAGATTTCGACGGGTAAGCGGGTCAATAAACCGTCAGACGACCCGGTTGCGGCGGCGCGTATCCTGAAGCTTGATCAGGAGCTGTCCCGGATCGAGACCTATCAGCGCAACGCTGGGCTCGCAGAAAACCGGTTGCAGCAGGAGGAAAGCGCGTTGGCCAGTTCGGTGGATGTTATCCAGCGGATACGGGAGCTGACCGTCCAGGCTGGTAACGGCTCGCTGTCACCAAATGATCGCAAATCCATCTCCTCGGAAATGAAAGAGCGCATCGGGCAGCTGGCCAACATCGCCAATACCCGTGATGCGTCCGGCGAGTACATTTTCAGTGGTTTCCAGGGTTCCACCGCGGCTTTTGGGAAAGACGCATCCGGCAGTTGGGTGTACCAGGGTGATGAGGGCCAGCGGGTGCTGGAGATCGACGATGGCGTAACGGTGCCTATCAGCGATCATGGTAAAGGCATCTACTCTTCGGTTCCCGCAGCAGTGTTTGCCGAGAGTGACCCTGGCAATGCGGCCGCCGCTCGAATCGATGGTATTCAGGTGATCAATGATGGCGCATTGTCGGCGGTTTCACCGGACGATATCACCATTACCGTTGATACCGTTGCGGGAACGGTCAGTGCTGTGAATAGCCGCACCGGCGATCCCCTGACTGTGACTCCAGCGGCGTATACCAGTGGTGAGTCCTTCGAAGTTGCCGGTGTGCAGGCGACGATTACCGATGCGGGCGATGGCGATGAGTTCACCCTTCGCGCGGGGGAGAGGCAGTCGGTGTTTGCTACCATCGAAAACCTGATTGACGGCCTCGATAACATCGACAAAGGTTCGCCGGCCGGGCAGGCGGCCTATGACGACCTGATCGCAGCGTCTTTGCAGAATCTGGACAATGCCCAGGAAAGCATTGTTCAGAAGCAAACGGAAATCGGCGGGCGCCTGAACGCCGTGGACTCTACCAAATCGTTCCTGGAAGACTCGTCTGTGTACAGTGAGGACATTCGTTCGCAACTGCGTGACGTGGACTACGCCGAAGCTATCAGCAACTTGAGCTTCCAGAGCTTCGTGCTGCAGGCTGCACAGCAGTCGTTTGCCCAGGTCTCCCAGCTGTCGTTGTTCGATCGCTTGTAAAAAGCCTGCCGGAACAAGGAAGTCCGGCACTTGTTATTGCTTTCAGATTCAACCTCAGTATAATCCCCAGCACTCTCCGATGGCGGCGTGGTGAAATTGGTAGACACGACGGATTCAAAATCCGTTGGGGTAAAACCCGTGGCGGTTCGAGTCCGCCCGCCGCTACCATTTACGATCCGCACAGTGCGGTGTAAACAGTCCATCCAATGAACGTCT